>NZ_VPEO01000064.1:0-2643 GCF_013417155.1 Acinetobacter sp. YH16052
GAATGAAAGACGTGATAGCCTGCGAAAAGCTCCGGGGAGGCGGCAAATATCCTGTGATCCGGAGATGTCTGAATGGGGAAACCCACTTACCATAAGGTAGGTATTGCAACATGAATACATAGTGTTGCAAGGCGAACGAGGGGAAGTGAAACATCTCAGTACCCTTAGGAAAAGAAATCAATTGAGATTCCCTCAGTAGCGGCGAGCGAAAGGGGAAGAGCCCATTAAGTCATATAAGTTCTAGTGGAACGCTCTGGGAAGTGCGACCGTAGACGGTGATAGTCCTGTACACGAAAGGGCTTATATGATGATGTCGAGTAGGGCGAGGCACGTGAAACCTTGTCTGAATATGGGGGGACCATCCTCCAAGGCTAAATACTCCTGACTGACCGATAGTGAACCAGTACCGTGAGGGAAAGGCGAAAAGAACCCCTGTGAGGGGAGTGAAATAGATCCTGAAACCGCATGCATACAAGCAGTGGGAGCCGGCTTAGTCCGGTGACTGCGTACCTTTTGTATAATGGGTCAGCGACTTATATTCAGTAGCGAGGTTAACCGAATAGGGGAGCCGTAGGGAAACCGAGTCTTAATAGGGCGTTTAGTTGCTGGGTATAGACCCGAAACCAGGTGATCTATCCATGAGCAGGTTGAAGGTTGGGTAACACTAACTGGAGGACCGAACCCACTGTCGTTGAAAAGCCAGGGGATGACTTGTGGATAGGGGTGAAAGGCTAATCAAACTTGGTGATAGCTGGTTCTCCCCGAAAGCTATTTAGGTAGCGCCTCGGACGAATACCATTGGGGGTAGAGCACTGTTTCGGCTAGGGGGTCATCCCGACTTACCAAACCGATGCAAACTCCGAATACCAATGAGTACTATCCGGGAGACAGACTGCGGGTGCTAACGTCCGTAGTCAAGAGGAAAACAATCCAGACCGCCAGCTAAGGCCCCAAAATTATAGTTAAGTGGGAAACGATGTGGGAAGGCATAGACAGCTAGGAGGTTGGCTTAGAAGCAGCCACCCTTTAAAGAAAGCGTAATAGCTCACTAGTCGAGTCGGCCTGCGCGGAAGATGTAACGGGGCTAAAACTATATGCCGAAGCTGCGGATGCATAATTTATTATGCGTGGTAGGGGAGCGTTCTGTAAGCCGATGAAGGTGGATTGAGAAGTCTGCTGGAGGTATCAGAAGTGCGAATGCTGACGTGAGTAACGACAATGCGAGTGAAAAACTCGCACGCTGAAAGACCAAGGGTTCCAGTCCAACGTTAATCGGGGCTGGGTGAGTCGACCCCTAAGGCGAGGCCGAGAGGCGTAGTCGATGGGAAATTGGTTAATATTCCAATACTTCTGTGTAATGCGATGAGAGGACGGAGAAGGTTAAGTCAGCCTGGCGTTGGTTGTCCAGGTGGAAGGTTGTAGGCATGTATCTTAGGCAAATCCGGGGTACTCTATGCTGAGAACTGATAGCAAGCTGTACTTGTACAGTGAAGTGGCTGATACCATGCTTCCAGGAAAAGTCTCTAAGCTTCAGTTACACAGGAATCGTACCCGAAACCGACACAGGTGGTCAGGTCGAGTAGACCAAAGCGCTTGAGAGAACTCTGCTGAAGGAACTAGGCAAAATGGTACCGTAACTTCGGGAGAAGGTACGCTGTTGTCTGTGATAGGACTTGCTCCTTGAGCGGCCGACAGCCTCAGAAACCAGGCCCCTGCAACTGTTTATTAAAAACATAGCACTCTGCAAACACGAAAGTGGACGTATAGGGTGTGATGCCTGCCCGGTGCTGGAAGGTTAATTGATGGGGTTAGCGTAAGCGAAGCTCTTGATCGAAGCCCCAGTAAACGGCGGCCGTAACTATAACGGTCCTAAGGTAGCGAAATTCCTTGTCGGGTAAGTTCCGACCTGCACGAATGGCATAATGATGGGGGCGCTGTCTCCAGCAGAGACTCAGTGAAATCGAATTCGCCGTGAAGATGCGGTGTACCCGCGGCTAGACGGAAAGACCCCGTGAACCTTTACTGCAGCTTGACATTGAACTTTGATCTTACTTGTGTAGGATAGGTGGGAGGCTTTGAAGTCGCGACGCTAGTTGCGATGGAGCCGTCCTTGAAATACCACCCTGGTAATATTGAGGTTCTAACTCTGTCCCGTTATCCGGGACGAGGACCATGTCTGGTGGGTAGTTTGACTGGGGCGGTCTCCTCCTAAAGAGTAACGGAGGAGTACGAAGGTGCGCTCAGCGTGGTCGGAAATCACGCGTAGAGTATAAAGGCAAAAGCGCGCTTAACTGCGAGACCCACAAGTCGAGCAGGTACGAAAGTAGGTCTTAGTGATCCGGTGGTTCTGTATGGAAGGGCCATCGCTCAACGGATAAAAGGTACTCTGGGGATAACAGGCTGATACCGCCCAAGAGTTCATATCGACGGCGGTGTTTGGCACCTCGATGTCGGCTCATCTCATCCTGGGGCTGAAGCAGGTCCCAAGGGTATGGCTGTTCGCCATTTAAAGAGGTACGCGAGCTGGGTTTAGAACGTCGTGAGACAGTTCGGTCCCTATCTACCGTGGGCGTTGGAAATTTGAGAGGATCTGCTCCTAGTACGAGAGGACCAGAGTGGACGAACCTCTGGTGTACCGGTTGT
>NZ_VPEO01000021.1:0-43180 GCF_013417155.1 Acinetobacter sp. YH16052
AAAACCTTCAAAATCCTTGCTGAGCGTTATCGAAATAGAGGTAAAAGGCTTGGTTTGAGATTCAATTTAATCGCTGGAATCTACAACTTGGAACTGAGCAAAAAATGATTTATGAAAGAGGTCTACTGGGTAGATTGGTTTAATAAAGGGCGTGTGAATAGCACACTAGGCTGTTTGCTAATTTCTGATTTTAAATAAATACTAAAATGCTTTATTCATTTTTAAGATAAAGATAAACAGTACAGGGCTTAGAAATACCCATAGAGACACAAAGCTAATACTGGAGCTAAACTGGGTACGTAATAAAAACATCGCGACGAATAAGAAAATACCTGCAGCGAATTTAGTGTACGTAGGAAAATCCGCTAAAAAAGCGTAATTAGATTTTCGGGTTTTTAGGATCTGCTTTTCACTTACCACATAAAAACCAAAACAGCTCAGCCAAAGCAGACCGATCACTGCAATCCATATCATATTGATGATTCCTGTTGAGTGATTTTTAATTTAGCCTGAATTTTATTGACCGCTTTTTGCTGAATGGGCGTAATTTTTTGGTGTAAAAATAGGGCAAAAAGGGCCAAGGTCCATAACATTAGCTCAATACGCAAAAAAGGCCAATAAGTCGCAAAAGAAGCAATATATTGCTGGGAAACTAAATAATAAATATCAATCAGGGGAAGTATAAAGGCAGCACAAATCAGAAGTTTAAGCTGCATTCTCCATATATGCTGCTGTGGGGTTACACATGCCAGGATAAAACTGCCAAGCCAGATAGAGAAAAAACTATAAATTTCATAATTTGGTGCACCTACAGGAATACTGATAAAACGATTCGCATAGAGATATCCCAGCATGGCAAGCGGCAAGCCAATAATTATGGTGATATTCAAGCGGTTCACTAAATAGTGTCCGAGATGAAACCGCACTGATTTTTTCTGCATTTGGCGTTTCAGGCTCCACAGCAGCAATCCGGATGCAATCATTGCGCAGCCTAATATGCCGGAGAAAAATAACCCTAAACGTAAAACAGGTTCAGCAAAACGTGCCATATGTAAACCATACATGCTGGCATTTAGTGTGGCAATTGCACTTTCATTTCGTGTATTTTCAAGCAATTTTCCGGTAGCAGCATTTAAAATAAGCTGTGCCTGATTTCGTGTAATGGAATGATCTTTGAGCTGAGTTAAGGTTATGTGTGCCAGCTGGGTATTGGGCTGCTTGACCGTGATATTGTCAAATTCCGCATATCCCCAGTGTTGCTGTGCCGTGGTGATAAAATGTTGAATTGGCAGCATCTGGGTTTTCACAGGAACTGAGTGGGTGGCTGATGTATTGATTGTGCGAATTTCTTCAAAATATTGAAAGGGATTGTCTGGATAAAGTTTTTTCATACCGGAAGGCAGCACGATATAAAAGAAAATCGCCAACCCGGTAAATGTCATGGTCAAAAAGAACGGCAGGGCAATCACTGAACTGACATTATGAAAATCCAGATAAGAGCGCTGTCCTTTAAAGGCTCTTAGGGTAAAAAAGTCTGTCAGTATTTTTTTATGGGTAATAATTCCTGAAATCAGAGTCAGTAACATGATAAAGGCAGCGACCGTCACAATGAGGCGACCGATGGTGTAGGGCATACCATAGAGCTGAAAATGAAAATTATAGAAAAAATCTCCCCCTTGTGTGGCTGAAAGCTGTAATTCTTTTCCTGTCGAAGCATTCAGGGTTTTGACTTCATAGCCACCATCCGCTTTTTGCCAGTAGACTTTATTCACCGGTGAATCTTGATTGGCGACTCCGATATACCAGTTTTGGGCGTCCGGTGCATGCTGCTGTAAATAGCTGTAAGCAGATTTTAAGGCAGTTTCCTGATTGACTTGTATTGAGGCAAATTCAGGCTGCATCCATATACTGATTTCATGCCGGTAATAGGTGACCGCGCCTGTTAAAAAGATCGCGAAGAGCAGCCAGCCAAAACTTAAACCTAACCATGAATGTAGCCATGCCATGGATTGACGGACAGATTTATGCATGGTTTAACCTATGAAGCGGGAGATGGTAAATAAGCTAAGGAAAGGAAGCAGGCTATAGACCGAAAGCTTTTTTAAACTCTGGATACAGAAGATGCCAATCACAAAACAGACATAAAAAATCAGGGCAATAACGGCGGCCAAATAGACGGATTCTGCTTTGGGCAGAAAAGCCTGTAGAAAGTAAGCCAGATCGAGTGCGATCAAATAACTGCACAAGTAGCCCATCCCAAAGCTCATGCCTAAGCGATAGAAAATGGCGAGTGGCTGCACTACAACAGACATCATATTTGGCCTTGAATAGATCTATACTGATGAAAATCTAAAAACTTAATAAACAAAACTTAAAGTCGTTACCAGATACTGTTTTTTATAGGCCTGCTGATTCAATTTTCCGGCCTTGTCTGCTTCTTTGCCAACTTCAATGACATATTGACCTTTCCATGGCGTGGCGATCGTAATCTGGCCTTGGCCGTTGGTGGTGTATTTTTTTAGCCAAAATTGCGGGGAAAAGACTGTGACTTCAACATCCGCAGCAGCTTTACCCTGATACAGTACCGTAAATGTATTGCTGTTGATCTGGGTCGGGACAATATCCAGTTCGGACTCTGCTTTCAAGTTTTGTCTGCCGGATTTGGCATGATAGCTCAGCAATGATTCTCCATAGATCAATTCATGAGTGAGCTGGACATCGGTCTGGCCTTGGGTTGCATAGAGCAAATGATCCTGTTGCATTTGAGGACTAAATGTTTTTTTGGCCTGAACGGCCTTTGCCTGATTGAAAGACTTGAGGGCACCTTGCTGCGTTTCTTTGAGCTGTTCACTATATTCACCAAAGAACGCATGAGTCTGCTGATTTGTGCCACGTTCTAGCCAAAGCATATGCGCCTGAGCTGAAAGTGTCATAGACAGTCCAAGGGTCAAAGCGATCATTTTTTTCATTTGTTTTACCTATTTTTGTGTATGTAGTGATGATTTAGCCCTGAACATGTCGTCAAGGCTCAGCTTAAAAATTAATATTTAAATTTCACAGCAACGCTGTAATTCGCTGGTGCACCATAAAAACCTTGCTGATTGGGGAAATTGAATAGGTATTTTTCATTGGTCAGGTTATTACCATTGGCTTGAAAGGTCATATGCTTATTCAACTCATAGCTGGCCATTAAGTTCACGAGCGCATAGGCATCCTGTTCAATGACTCCAGCTTTCTGGGTAATCACTCCATTGGTGGTTGCTTCAGGCACATCCAGATAGGTTTGATCCTGCCACTGCACACCAAGGCCCAGTTTCAGTTTTGGAAGTTGTGGCACCTGATAGGTGGTTAAAAGATTAAAAGACTGGGTTGGATTGAAGGTACGCGCATCACCGCCATTGATCAGATCTTTCAGGCTAAACTGGGTATAACCAAAGCTTAAGTTAAAATGGTCGGTCAGTTGTCCCGCCAAGCCAAACTCGTAGCCTTGGGAACGCAGGTCACTGACCTGAGTTGTGCGTAAAGTCGGGATACCATCAGAATCACGAAGCGGATAATTACTTTGCTCCGTTCTGAACACAGCCATGGTGGCGGTAAGCTTGTCATCTAGCCAAGAACCTTTGACTCCGACTTCATAGCTTTCACCTTCGATCGGTTTGTTAATGCTGCCATCATCTGCTTTGGTGGTTTGCGGACGGAAAATCGAGGTATAACTCAGGTAACCTGTATATTCAGGGCTAAAGTTATAGGTCAGACCGGCATAGGGTAAAACTTTATCTTCATCATAAATGGTGTCGGTCCCATAACTGCTACCACTGCTTTCAGCCTGAACGTAGTTCGCACCTAAAAGCAGTTTCAGATCATCATTCAGATGCAGTCGGGTCGCAGCATAAAGGCTCTGGTTCTTCTGCCGGATATGCATTTCACCACTGGTTTTCGACATATCCCAGCTTGGTTCTTCGGGTGTAAAGCTGGCTAAATCTGTGGTCAGCGGATTGACAAAGCTGCCAGCATAACCCAATTCATCCAGACGATTTTTGGCCCAGACATAGCCCAATGAGGCTTCATGGCGTTGTCCCCAAAGCGGATAGGTGCCGCTAAAACTCAGGCTGGCTTGTTGTTCTTTATTGTCATCAATATACATGCCTGGGTAGAGGAAGATGCCTGAAGTGCCATTTGCGCCAGGTTTGCCGGACAGAAACAAGAGCTTTGAATCGCGTTGTGTACGTTTTTCATCATAGGTCAGTTTGGCTGTCCAGTCGCCACCCAGTTTTTGTTCAAGCTCGGCAAAGTAACTTTTAATATTGCTATCCCAGTGGGCCCAGCTTGGACTGTAATTATAATTCCGTGAGTAACTGAGCTGCTCGCCTTCAGTATTGATCAGTGGATTAGAACCCCAATTGACACCATTCGGCTTGTGATTGGTTTCGGTATAGCCAGCAGTCAATAGAGTTGTGTCAGTAATATCTGCCTCCACAACAGCACCTATGCCGTTTTTTTCCAGTTCATAACGATCCAGATAACTGTCGCCTGTTTGTTGATAGCCAAATACACGACCTCTGACTTTTCCATCTTGGGTGAGAGGAGAGGATACATCTACTTCATAGCGCTGCGTATTCCATGAGCCATAACTGGCATTAAAGGCTGTTTGAAGGTCGGATGTCGGGCGTTTGCGAATCATATTAATAGTTGCGCCGGGATCGCCAATTCCATTATTTAAGGCATTCGCGCCTTTCACCACTTCGATACGGTCAAACAAAAAACTGTCTGGATTATCATTATTATAATTATAGCCTTCGAGTGGAATACCAACGCCATCGACTAAAACATTTGAAATCTCGAAACCTCGGGCAAGGTAGGAGCTCCGTTCCGTTTCCTGATTGCTGACGATAATGCCAGGGGTATTGCGCAGTACGTCCCGGGTATTATCCAAGGCAAAGTCATCCAGTTGCTGGCGAGTGATGACATTGACTGTTTGCGGCGTTTCCTTGAGTGGAATATTCAGTTTTGAGGCGGTTGACGAATTTTGGATGATATAAGCCTTACTCTGTTCGGAGCTGAGCTCACTCTGTTCTGATTCCGCTGTAAATGTAATCGTCGGTAATTGCTGAGTATCATCGGCAAAACTTTGCTGGGACACTAAAATTGCAAGACTAAGAAGAGAAAGCTTAAATGATGGAGGAACGGTATAAAACATTTTAGTTAATGTAAATGATAATAATTATCAGTAATATTATTGTTTAATATCTCTTAAAGCAATCTCAATATAATAGGAAATCCAAATGAAAAATGAGTTAATGATAGGTAAATCTACAAATAAAAGTTTAATGTAAGGAGTAGGGAACAATAAAATATCACTGTTAAAAAAAGATGTTATTACCTTACTTTTGTGCTCCTGAACCAATTTGTTTATATACTGCACTATAAATTTTCAAATCCTCAATCTGGAGTGACTTTGTTGCATAAAGGCTTCAGAGATAGATCTTTTCTAAGTTACTCGAATTCAAGTGACAACTTGGGTATGAGGTCGACCTAATTCCGTTAATTTATCGCCTAATAATTTAATGCAATACATTTTGGTTTTGACCAAACTTCGCCGATGATAGCCTGACCATTTCTTCCATAGTGTCCTGCCTAAACATTTAACGGTTCGAAGTAATTCATTTCGCTCTTGCGAATGAACTTTTGTAATTTTCTAAGGCTTTGCATTTTTTCTGGAGGGAACTACCGCATATGCTTACCGGTCTGCAATGACTTGACGGCATTGCTTGGTGTTATAAGCCTCGTCTGTATAAACTGAATCAATCTGTTCATCCAACGGAATTTGATCAAGTAACTCCCCAAGGATTCGTGAATCACTCACATTATTCGTTGTGAGCTGAACTGCTCGTATTTGAAGAGTTTTAGCATCTATAGTGGGTATTGGTATGTTGAATGTAGTTCGGAAATTCTGTAATCGAGCCATGGCTTTGTAATAGGGTGGCCAGTGACATCACATATTTGTAGGCATTCAAGGCAGTTTCAGCTCGTAGTCCGCTCAGCATATTTTGTGCATCGATGACCTGTGTGGCGGTGCCCATATCTTCTTTAAAAGACAATTCTTGGATGCGTAAATTTTCCTGTGCGGCTTTCAAGTTTTGTGCCAGAAGTGCATCACTTTGCTGTACACTGAATGCTTTGCTATAAGATTTATAAATCAGATTTTCAATTTCTTGCTGGGTGCGTGCAGTGAGTAATTCTGTAGCAGAGCGTTTGAGTTCGGCAGCCTGAATATTCTTGTTTTTATCGATCCCGGAAAACAGGTTATAGCGTGCGGCAACTCCGACAATCCAGTTTTCATTTTGATCCAGACTATATTCGCCAAAAGCAAAAACATTCGGTTTTTTTGCCGCTTGCTGGGCTTTCACATTGGCTTGAGCCAATTGGGTATGCATGAATTAGCTCTACATGCTTTACATGTGGCACTGATGAAAGGCCAAGGTACACAATATTTATGGATTGATTCAACAACTCTGCCAATTTGTAAAAATCAACGTATTTAGCGTCATAAATCATTAATCCAAATTGCATCACATGGTAGAAGCTCAATAGGCTGGTTTTATGGCTGTAAATTACGTATTGCGATGAATCAATTTGGTGAAATTGCCTGTTCTGCTTTATCGAATGGACATGTTGCTAATATAAAAATGGTTGAGCAATTGGTTGCTGGTATAGAAGCAAAACTTTACGGGGATCGAGGTTACATCAGCCAAGAATTAAAAATTAGATTGAAAGATCAAGGTATTGATTTAATTACTTATCATCGGAAGAATATGCAGGCTATTCAACTCTGTGCATCAGATAAATATCACTTAAGACAACGCAATAAAATAGAAATATTATTCGGCTTATTGAAGGGGCAATACAATTTATTGACGAGTAAAGCACGTAGTCTTCATGGATTTCTGCGTGGAATTTACGCCTCACTATGTGGATATCAATTAACCCATCGAAATAAGCCAACAATTCAAATTAAGGACTCATCGGCTTAAGCAGGATTCGGGTTAAATAAGCTTTCAAAAATAGCTTGACACACTAAAGCTATTTTAAGCAGGCAATGAATATGAAAGAAAACGCTAAAGAAAAATAAAAAAAACAGCGTATGATTTACTCAATGGAATTTTAGATGATGCAGACAAGATGATCCGTAATGATTGGTCACGTGCCGAAATACAAGAAATTTATGACTTGCCTTTAATGGATTTACTGTTTCAGGCACAGCAAATTCATCGCCAAAACTTTGAACCGAATACTGTTCAGGTCAGTACTCTGCTTTCAATTAAAACGGGCCGTTGTCCGGAAGATTGTAAATACTGTTCGCAATCTGCACATTACGATACTGATCTGGAAATTGAAAAACGCGTAGAAGTACAAAAGGCGATTGCTGAAGCCAAACAGGCCAAAGCTTCCGGTTCGACCCGTTTCTGCATGGGCGCAGCATGGCGTAATCCGCATGAACGCGATATGCCGTATGTGCTGGAACTGGTGCAGGAAGTCAAGAAACTGGGCATGGAAACCTGTATGACTCTAGGAATGCTGAATGCCTCACAAGCGGAACGTCTGAAAGATGCAGGGCTAGATTATTATAACCACAACCTTGATACCTCACGTGAATATTATGCCAATGTCATCAGTACACGTAGCTTTGATGACCGCTTAAATACGCTTGATCATATACGTGATGCCGGAATTAATGTCTGTAGTGGCGGTATTGTCGGCTTGGGCGAAGGCGTACAAGACCGAGTCGGTTTGTTGTTTGAACTAGCGACTATGCCGATTCACCCGGGTTCGGTGCCCATAAATATGTTGGTTCCTATTGAAGGCACACCACTGGCCGATGTTGAAAAACTGGATGTGATTGACTGGATTCGTACTATTGCGGTAGCACGGATTATTATGCCGAAGAGTTATATCCGCTTGTCGGCAGGTCGTGAATCTCTCTCTGACTCTGATCAGGCACTGGCATTTATGGCTGGAGCTAACTCATTATTTTCAGGTGATAAATTGCTTACTGCCCCGAACAGTGGTGAAGGTAAAGACAAAGCCTTGTTTGCTAAATTAGGCTTAAAAGCTGAAGCTGCCAAGAAAACAGCTAAAGAATTGGCTGTAGATGCGATGCAACCTGCTTAATTAATCGTGTAACAAACAGGGATCATTTCAACTTGAATTGGTCCCTTTTTTATTGGAACAGACAAAATGAAGATACTGATGATTACGGGTTGGGGGCTAGGAACAGCGGTCTTAACCCCGTTTGTAGAACAGTTGCGGCAGCAGCATCAAGTTAAAGTATGGGATATTTTCGATCCTAACGTAGAAAGTCTTTTGGCCGAAAAAGTCAGGCAGGCGAGTTCGTTTGATGTCTTGATGGGGTGGTCTTTGGGTGGACAGTTGGCACTTTTGCTGGCTAATGAAATCCAGCAACAACTGAAAATTGCCAAGCCAGTGATTTGCTGTATGTCAAATCCCTGTTTCGTGGCCAATGAAGCATGGCCACAGGCGATGCCAGTTGAACAATATACACAATTTAAATCTTCCATACTGGCTGATCCAAAACGCGGGATGCAGCGCTTCTGTACCTTGGTCACTTTAGCTGGTGCAGCAGCGCGTGAACGTGCAAAATTATTGCACCAACAGTTAAATAGTATTGATTTAAACTATCAGATTAAGCATCTTTATCTCTTGCATCAATTAAATCTGGTAGATATCCTAAAAAATCATTCAGTCAAGATGCTATTTATATTTTCCGAGAACGACATGTTGGTTCCTTGCAAAGTTAGTCAAGAATCCGTGTTTTTAACAACCCAAAATCTGAATTTGGTAAAAATACAGGGCACACACGATGCCATCCTTTTTGATACCAAGTTACTCGTTGAGCCAATTTTAAAATTTTTAGCCGATCTGGCTTAAGCAAAAAGAGATTGGTAGCTCTTGACGTTTCATTTTCAGATTTAACGCGCTAAGATCAGTTTTAGTTTTAATAATTGGGGTAAATTCTGTGCAGGACGCTTTTGATCAACAGCATATTTGGCATCCTTATACCTCCATGACACAACCCTTGCCATGTTACAAAGTTAAAGCTGCACATGGTGCAGTCATTGAACTTGAAGATGGTACCGAGCTGATTGATGGCATGTCGTCCTGGTGGTGCACAATTCACGGTTATAATCATTCTGAACTCAATCAGGCCGTAACAAAACAATTAGAGTCGATGTCACATATCATGTTCGGTGGTTTGACTCATCAGCCTGCGATTGATCTGGGTAAACTGCTGCTTGAGATCACAGCGCCTGAACTGGATAAAATCTTCTTTGCCGATTCCGGCTCGGTCGCGGTTGAAGTGGCGCTGAAAATGGCCGTGCAGTATTGGCATGCACGTCAGCAACCGCAAAAAACCAACTTTGTTACCACACGCTCTGGCTATCATGGCGATACCTGGAATGCCATGTCGGTTTGTGACCCTGTAACCGGTATGCATCAGATTTTTGGTTCCAGTTTACCGAACCGTTTATTTGTTCCGGCACCTCAAAGTCGTTTTGATGGGGCATGGCAACCCGAAGATATACAGCCACTTGAGCACATGCTGGCACAGCAGCATCAGCAGATTGCTGCCATGATCATCGAGCCGATTGTGCAAGGTGCAGGCGGGATGCGTCTCTATCATCCGGAATATTTAAAACAAGCCAAGTTGTTGTGTGAAAAATACGATGTACTGCTGATTTTGGATGAGATTGCCACCGGTTTCGGCCGCACCGGAAAACTGTTTGCCTATGAACATGCTGAGATCACACCAGACATTATGTGTATCGGTAAGGCATTAACTGGTGGTTATATGACCTTGTCAGCGACCTTAACCACTCGCCATGTAGCAGAAACGATTTCAAGTGGTGAAGCGGGTGTGTTCATGCATGGCCCAACTTTTATGGCTAATCCGTTGGCCTGTGCGGTCGCATTAAAAAGTACCCAGCTGTTACTGGCTCAAGACTGGCAGACGCGTATTCAACAGATTGAAAGTACACTAGAACAATATTTACTGGATTTAAAATCCTTGGCACAAGTCAAAGATGTGCGTGTCCTCGGCGCAATTGGCGTGGTTGAGCTACATCAAACTATTGATTTGGCGCGTTTTCAGGCTGAATGTGTATGCCGTGGCGTCTGGATTCGTCCTTTTGGCCGTCTGGTCTATGTCATGCCGCCATATGTAATTTCAACACAGCAACTTGAAACTTTATTAAAGCATATGCGGGAGATGATTCAGCAGATAGAGGCAGTAGCATGAACCATCTTGAGCATTTCCAGCAGCAGCTAGATGACTTGAAACAGCAAGGGCAATATCGCCAGTTTAAGTCCAATATTTCTAGCCAGCCACGATTGCAACTCAATGGCCAAGAGATGCTGAATCTGGCATCCAATGACTATTTAGGTCTGGCATCCAACTTAACGCTACGTGAGGAATTTTTTGACCTCACGCCGATGTCTGAGCGATATATGAGTTCAAGCTCTTCACGTTTACTGACAGGAAACTTTCCCAATTTTGAACAACTTGAAGCACAGATGTCACAGGCTTTTGGACGTTCAGTACTGCTGTTTAATAGTGGTTATCACATGAATATCGGGATTCTTCCTGCGCTCAGTAATGCTAAAACCATGATCATTGCTGACAAACTGGTACATGCCAGTATTATCGACGGGATTCGTTTATCTAAAGCTGGCTATGTGCGTTACCGCCATAATGACCTGCAGCATTTGACTCAGTTTTTAGAAAAATATCAGTCAGATGAATCTATCCAGCGCATCATTGTGGTAACTGAATCAATTTTCAGTATGGATGGGGATGAAACAGATTTAACTGCTTTGGTGGCATTAAAACAGCAGTTTGCAAAAGTCATGCTCTATGTCGATGAGGCACATGCAATTGGTGTGCGCGGTGAACGTGGATTGGGCTGCGCAGAACAGTATCAAGTATTGGATCAGATTGACTTCCTGGTCGGTACCTTTGGCAAGGCTTTGGCTTCAGTTGGTGGTTATCTGGTCTGTGCGCCAGTGATTCGTGACTATCTGATTAATAGCATGCGACCTTTAATTTTTAGTACCGCCCAGCCGCCACTATGTATGGCCTGGACTAGATTTATTTTTCAGAAGGTACAGCAGCTTCAGGCGGGACGAATACATTTGGCAGCATTGGCTGTACGCTGTCAGCAGGGCATTCAAGACTTGGGATATCACTGTCCGTCAACCTCGCAAATTGTGCCGGTACTGATTGGTGAGGCAAAACGCACCATTCAGGCGGCTGAAATTATGCAAAAGCAGGGATTTTATGTGCTACCAGTACGTCCGCCAACGGTTCCTGCCAACACCTCCAGACTCAGAATCTGCCTGAATCAGAACATTTCTGCGGATGAGCTGGACGCATGTCTGCAGGTGCTGAGGAATTTGCCGCGATGAACAGCAAACAGATTGCCCAGCGTTTTGCTCAGGCAAATCTCAGTTATGAGCAGCATGCGCTGGTACAAAGTGCCGTAGCGGCAGAGTTGATGCAGTTCATGCAGCAGCATGTAGCACAACCACATTTGCAACGGGTATTGGAAATTGGCTGCGGTTCAGGGTTTTTTACCCGGCTTTTTATGCAGTATTACAGCTTTGATCATTTATTTTTAAATGATCTATATGCCGAAGTGAAGCAGCATTTCCCGGAAGCTGATCGGCTTTTGTGGGGGATTGGTAATATTGAAACCTTGCCACTGCCGCAGTCTCTGGACATGGTGCTGTCGTGTTCTGCATTGCAATGGATCTCGGATTTAAAAGCATTGTTGCTCAACATTGCGCAGGCCTTAAATCCCTCTGGGCATCTGTGTTTTGCCAGTTATACGGACAATAATTTAAAGGAAATTAAGGCACTGACCGGACAAGGCTTGGATTATCTGCCTTTAGCGGAGGTTTGTGAACTGCTTGAATCCTTAGGCTTTGACATTCTGCTGCAGACAGAAGAACAGATGACCTTGCATTTTGAGCATCCGAAACAGGTGTTACAGCATATCAAAGCCACTGGTGTACAGGCGACGGCACAGGGGTTTCGGTGGACAAAATCGTCCTTACAGGATTTTTATACCGGCTATCAACAATTCCAAGACCCTGAAAGCAAACAGTATGCACTGACCTATCATCCGGTTTATGTCATTGCACGGAAGACAGTATGAGCGCACAGATTTATTTTGTCAGCGGCATTGATACCGCAATTGGTAAAACCTTTACTACTGGTTTTCTGGCCAAAAATTGGAATGAGCAGGGCATTCGTACCATAACCCAAAAGCTGATCCAGACCGGAAATGTCGATATATCAGAAGATATCGAACAGCATCGTGCAATTATGGGTTGTGGATTGTTACCGGAAGACCAGCAAAAACTGACCATGCCGGAAATTTTTACGTATCCGGCTTCACCGCATCTTGCTGCGCGGCTGGATGGGCGAGCCATTAACTTTGAACAGATTCATCAGGCTACCGAACAGCTGGCTGTGGCCTACGACTGTATTTTGCTGGAAGGTGCCGGTGGTCTGATGGTGCCCTTAACCGAAGAGTTCCTGACTATTGATTATATTCAGACACATAATTATCCGGTGATTCTCGTCACTTCAGGGCGTTTAGGCAGTATTAATCATACCTTGCTGAGTCTTGAGTTGTTAAAACTCCGCGGGGTTCAATTATATGCCATTGCTTTTAATCATGCAGATAACTCCAAAGATCCCTTGATCGCTGAAGATACCATTGCTTATTTAAAACAGTATTTGCAGCGTGATTTTGCTGATACGACATGGGTTGATATTCCAGCTTTAAATTTAGCCCCGTCTATCCATGAGTAAGTGATCAGCTTACAGGGGGGCTGATGTGAATGCTTAAATATTGAGGTTGCGCCACTGTAAATTGAATCTGATAGCCATATTTGTTTAACACCATTTTCATCAAATATAAGTCTAGCCCATGCCCATTTTGCTAGGGAGATTTATGCCAGAAACGCTGTCCCAAGTATGCATATCTTCAACCTTTGATTATCATTATGAATGATCAGCACACATGCAGCATAGCAATTGAAATGGTATTTGCCTATGCCTGCAATAGAGCATTGTTAAGTAGGTTTTTAAAGACGGTATCTAGTTCAAAATCGGGTAGGGCAACTCGGGTCAGGCTCGGTCAGTCAATTGTTAAACTGGGTTCAATTTCCGGATAAAGCGACTGTAAATCGGCAATCACCTGAGTCAGGAGCCGTGCAATTTCAATACTGTACTAGATATCGCTCAGTACTTGATCGGTAGAGGAAAGTGCTAGAAGCTGTTCCAGTAGCTGGGTACATCGGCGGATACCAATGTGTACCTGCTGCAAGCTTTGTTGCAATTTGGGCGAGCTTGCCTGTTGTTCTGCCATCAGTTGTGCAAGCTGGATATGAGTTTTGATCGCGGTTAAAGGACTACGCAATTCATGGGCGGCGTATGAACTAAATACTTTTTCATTTTCCGGATTTTGATGCAGTTTATGTATTAAGTGCTTAGAGTTTTGGGCAAAGGACTGTACCTTGGAAGGCATTACTTTGGCATCTAAGGTTTTTAAATAGTGAGTAGCATCATTCACTGATAAATTTGGCTGACTTAAAAGGTTGAAACTTCATCTAAGGCTTTAAGCTCTCGACGAATAATCAAAACGATTAAGCCTATACATAGCAATAAAAACAAAATTATTGGTATTAATACCGATTATAAAATCTTTTTGAGCAATTATCCACGTAGGAACATCCGCTCTGCTTCCACCACTTGAATATCCCCACGACGTAACACATAACTGAGCCTCACCTTGTTGCTTTGTACTAAAGCCAACTACTTGGTGGCTTAAATCTTTCGGTGCACCTCGGGTTTTTGCTACCACATGCTGAACGACACTGACGTCAGAGCCAAATAAAGACACTTTATAGGCAATCAACTGCTCTTGATTGGTGGAATGAAGTTGTTGGGCTAGTACATTTTCATCCAAGTTTTGCATCGGCAGTTGTTGAGTCAATCGAGCGACCATTGGATGGCTGAATCAAACCAAATTGATATATTTCCTTGACTGAGTAAGGCTTTATTGTAGGTAGATCAACTGGTTGTACGATAGATCTTGGGTGCAGACCTCTTCATTTAGAAATTATATTCCCCAAGAAGCTTTCAGTGGTAGGTTTGTGCAACAAAGCCTCTTGCAAATAAAGGCTATCAAGGGATTTATACATTGTATCCAAATAGTTTATGGCCATTAAAAGCAAAAAAGCACTAAAAACCAGATCTCGAGCTAAAATTTTATAACCAAGAAATCAATAAAAGAAGAATTGGAATTGAACAGTTATTTGGAACTTTGAAAACCTTCAAAATCCTTGCCGAGCGATATCGCAACCCTGGCAAAAGACTAGGATTAAGATTTAATTTAATTGTGGGAATCTATAATTTTGAGCTGAGTAAAAAGTGAATTATGAAAGAAATCTAATATATAAAATTTTAAGAGATTATGAAAATTGGTCATACCAAAAAATAAATTAAATCTTTTATATTGTGTTTTTGGGCTAATATTACTAATATCGCCAATACAAAATGCACATTTTATCTCTTAAACACTAAATTGGTCATACCAATTTAGTGTTTAAGTACAATAAACTGTTCAATCTAGTAGTTAAGCATTTCAAGGAGTAGACAATGCTTCAACAGTGGCAACAAATTTATGATCCTATAGGCAATATCTGGATTTCGAGTGCTATTGCGCTAGTTCCAATTATTTTCTTTTTTTTAGCGTTAGCTATTTTTCGCATGAAGGGTAGTGTAGCCGCTACAATTACCGTCTTTTTAGCCTTTCTGGTCTCATTATTTTTATACAAAATGCCAATTGGAATGGCATTAGCATCAATGGTCTATGGATTCTTCTACGGCCTGTGGCCAATTGCATGGATTATTATCGGTGCAGTTTTTATATATAAGATTTCAGTAAAAACAGGACAGTTTGATGTTATTCGTTCGTCTATTCTGTCAATTACAGAAGATCAACGTTTGCAAATGCTATTAGTTGGGTTTGCTTTTGGTACGTTTTTAGAAGGTGCGGCAGGTTTTGGTGCGCCCGTCGCAATTACTGCGGCACTGTTGGTGGGACTCGGCTTTAAGCCTTTATATGCGGCTGGGCTATGTCTGATAGTTAATACTGCACCTGTTGCTTTTGGTGCAATGGGAATTCCGATCATTGTCGCTGGGCAGGTTTCAGGTGTTGACACCATGGAAATCAGTCAAATGGTTGGTCGTCAGTTACCCTTTATGGTGCCAATTGTATTGATCTGGATCATGGCAATCATGGATGGTTGGCGTGGGGTTAAAGAAACTTGGCCTGCTATTTTAGTTGCCAGCTTATCTTTTTCTTTAGCGCAATATCTAACATCAAATTTTGTTGGGCCTGAGTTACCCGATATCACTGCTGCAATTGCATCATTAATCAGTTTAACTATCTTACTTAAGTATTGGAAACCAAAACATATTTTTCTTTTTGAGGATAAAAATATACAGGTAGATGAAACTATTATCAAGCAAGCTCGTAAACAATATAGTGTGGCACAGATAGCCAAAGCCTGGTCTCCATTTCTGATACTTACAGCAATGGTGACGATCTGGAGCATCAAACCTTTTAAAGATTTATTTGTTAAGGACGGCCCATTAAGTGATTTAGTAGTTTCAGTTAAAGTGCCGTATTTGCATCAATTGATTCAAAAGCTACCACCTGTCGTGCCTGAAATTAAAGATTATGATGCGATTTATAAGTTTGATTGGTTATCAGCAACGGGTACGGCGATTATATTGGCGGCATTGATCACGATTATTTATTTAAACATGAAACCTAAAGAGGCAGTTTCGACATTCTTTGAAACCGTGAATGAACTAAAAACCCCAATTTATTCGATTGGTATGGTACTGGCTTTTGCGTTCATTGCAAACTATTCAGGTCTGTCAGCAACGCTTGCTTTAGCACTGGCACATACGGGTCAGGCTTTCACCTTCTTCTCACCATTCTTGGGTTGGGTTGGAGTGTTTCTTACAGGTTCAGATACTTCAGCTAACGCATTGTTTTCAGCGTTACAAGCAACTACAGCACAGCAAATCGGTGTGCCTGAAGTCTTGTTAGTTGCTGCCAATACCAGTGGTGGAGTAACAGGTAAGATGATTTCTCCTCAATCAATTGCGATTGCTTGTGCGGCAGTGGGCTTAGTTGGTAAAGAATCTGATTTATTTAGATTTACAGTAAAACACAGCATTATCTTTACGGTGATGATTGGTATTATTGTGACCTTACAAGCTTATGTTTTCCCGTGGATGATTCCGTAAACGGGTCAAGGAAAAAAATGAAAGTCTCCGATAAAGTAGTACAGCGGTTACGTCTATTGATTGAAAAAAATAATGTGCAAGTCGGAGAGCGATTGCCTGCCGAACGCCAACTCTGTGAACAATTGGGTGTGTCTCGTAGCTCTTTACGTGAGGCGATTCAACAGCTGATTACCGCAGGGATTATTCAGAGCAAAGCGGGTGCAGGCAACTATTTAAAGCAGTTGCCTGCACATTGGTCACAGCATCAAATCGTTGAGCCATTATCCGGTTTGATGGATCAAGATCCTGAATATCGTTTTGATGTACAAGAAGCTCGTATGGTGCTTGAAGGTGGTACAGCGTGGTATGCCGCACAACGTGCCACACCCAGTGATTTGATCAATATTCGTCAGTGTTTTGAGCAGATTAGCCATTTTCAGGCCTTAGGTGATGATGCACACGCAGCAATAGCGGATGCGAAGTTTCATCTGGCGATTGCAGAAGCATCCCACAATCTAGTGCTGATCCAAATGATGCGTAGTTTGTTTGATTTATTGCAAGACAACGTGATGTTAGGGCGACGTAAAGTCTACACTACACCACAACATTTTGAACAATTGCATGACCAGCACTTTGAAGTGATGGATGCAATTGAACGTCAAGACTCAGAGACTGCACGTAAGGCAGCTTGTGGGCATATTGAATTTGTTGTTCAACGCGTACGTATGATCGATGAAGAAGAAGCTCGTCGTCAACGTTCGAGTCGATTAAATAGGACATAAGTTATGATTATTTCTTCTGCAAATGACTATCGTGAAGCTGCGAAACGTCGTTTACCGCCATTTTTATTTGAATACATCGATGGTGGTGCCTATGCGGAATATACTTTAAAGCGTAATGTAGACGATTTATCAAAAATCGCTTTACGTCAACGTGTGTTAAATGACATGTCTGAGCTGAGCTTAGAAACGCAATTGTTTGGTGAAAATTTGGCGTTGCCAGTGGCATTGTCACCTGTAGGTCTAACGGGTATGTATGCGCGTCGTGGTGAAGTTCAAGCCGCGGTTGCCGCAGATAAAAAGGGCATTCCATTTACCTTATCAACAGTTTCAGTTTGTCCAATTGAAGAAGTGGCACCTGCGATTCAACGTCCGATGTGGTTTCAACTGTATGTACTACGTGACCGTGGTTTTATGAAAAATGCCTTGGAACGTGCTAAAGCCGCAGGCTGTTCTACCTTAGTATTCACAGTCGATATGCCTGTTCCAGGTGCGCGTTATCGTGATGCACATTCAGGAATGAGTGGTAAAAATGCTGCAATACGTCGTTATATGCAATCGTGTATGCACCCACACTGGGCTTGGAATGTCGGTTTATTGGGTCGTCCGCATGATTTGGGTAACATTTCGAAATATTTAGGTAAGCCGACAGGTCTGGAAGATTATATCGGTTGGCTGGGAAGTAACTTTGACCCTTCAATTTCTTGGAAAGATCTTGAGTGGATTCGTGATTATTGGGAGGGTCCCATGGTTATTAAGGGGATTTTAGATCCTGAGGATGCCAAGGATGCGGTACGTTTCGGAGCAGATGGAATTGTGGTCTCCAATCACGGTGGTCGTCAGCTTGATGGTGTTTTGTCTTCTGCTCGTGCGCTTCCTTCAATTGCAAGTGCGGTCAAAGGTGACATCAAAATTTTAGCAGATTCAGGGATTCGTAACGGTCTTGATGTGGTACGTATGTTGGCTATGGGTGCAGATATTTGCATGCTTGGTCGTGCATTTGTATACGCACTTGGTGCTGCCGGCGGTTCTGGGGTAAGTAATTTACTAGATTTGATTGAGAAAGAAATGCGTGTGGCAATGACATTGACTGGTGCAAGAACCATTGCAGATATTACATCGGATTGCCTGGTCAAGCTAGAGAAAGAGTAAGCGATTTAATTACTCACATTACTAAGGCTTTGCCAACTTTCCTTTGAAAAAAGAGATTTTTATCTGAATAATTTGGGTAAACAAAGCTTCCTTTTGAAAAAAAACCAACCTTGGTAAGAGTCACCGACATAAAATACACTAAATAACATAATTGGTGCGTTAATAAACTCTATATATATCAGCAATATAGAGTTTTTATTTTGTGTGACGTAATTTAAGGTGGGGTGGGGTACTTTTATTTTTGGTCACTAATTTATTGTGATAATCAACAATAATAACCAACATACATATGCTCAATCTAAGAGTATTTTACTGACTGGTATAATTTTATGATGAGAGGGGTGTTGCCTGAGGCTACGGTTTTCTGTTTGGCCTTTTGACGTAAGACGAACAAATATAAGCTTTCTACTTTTTCACGTGCCCATGGTGTGGTACGCAAGAATCGTAATGATGATTTAACACTTGGGTCTATGCAAAAATAGCTATTCAATTTTGTGACTTAAGCCTTCAAAGCCATCATCGTAGTCCAATAATTCATCCAAAATGTCAGCAAGTTTTTTGCCGTGGAGTGGCTCATTGGATCAATCGTATTTGGCAAAGGAAGCAATTATGACCTAGGTCAGGTAGGAAAAACTCGCTTTGAGTATTTGTGATAATCATAAAGGGAAAGCCTGAGTGATTGGTTGCTTACCCTGTACATTACTTTGAGAGAATTGAAAATTCGTTAGATTATTTCACGAAAAGTCATATTTAATCTTCCATGTTTAATCTTTGTCTGCTTAGGTACGCTATGTTGCCAAAAATGTTGTATTTCACCCTGCATAATTAAAAGGTCACCATGACCTAAATTAATTTCAATTTTATCAGCATGGTCATCATTACGTCTGAGTAAAAAGCGACGAGCTTCTCCGAAGTTTAATGAGGCGATAGTGGGGTTTTCACCTAACTCAGGTTCAGCATCTGTATGCCATGAAATATGATCTTGTCCACTTCGATACCAATTCAGTAAAACACTGTTAAAAGGAGTATCGTTGATTGTAGAAAGTTGCTCTCTCATCCAAAGCAATGCCGCATTCCAAGGATGAGGGTGAAGTAAGATCCCTGAATATTTATAGCTCTTCCCTGTATCACCATACCAAGCTGATACACGTGGTAATTCATGTTTTTTACCGTAGAGTTTTACAGTATCTTGTTGCCAAGCAATATTTGTCCATTTAAGTTCGTTAATATTATCAACATCATGCCAATTCGTATTTTCCCAATCGTAATGATCATTTTCAAAGAATACAGCCAAAGTGCGATCAGCTATTTTTTTCTCAATGAATTTGGGTATATAAATTAAGCTACCATAAGGGATTTTAATTTCAAAACCCCTACCACAAGCTGTAGGTTGACTTGCATATTGTTTGGTGCCAAAACAAGTTGTCTCTGATGCGAAAAGATCTTCTATCATGATTAGATTCCTATTTTATAGTTTCGCAGCATAGACACGAACAGGTGCTTTACGCATGGAAGTCTTTTGTGATGTATAGCGATATTCTTCAACTTCAATTGTGCCAGTTGTATTTAAATAAATCGTATTCGGGCGGGTCAATTCATGTAAAGCATCAAAGCCACGGTTGCCTGAAGAAAAATCAGGGCTGACGGCAAATATAAAATTTTCATTGGGCTGCATTTTAATGAGTTGTGTGAGCTTTGATAAGCTAAATATGCCAGCGCTATACATATCTAGAATGTTATTAAACAAATGAAAGCATGGATATTGTTTGATATTTGATGCTAGGTAGTCAGGCTCTAATTCATCAAATGTACAGGCTAAAGCGATCACTTCTATATTTATTTCTGCTGCTTTAGCTTTTTTTTCAATCCAATAAATAGCACGTTTTAAAGCATGAGCAGAGGGTTCAATCAGGACCAGTTTCAAACATTTAATTTGAAGTTTTGACTCAATTAGATGATCTATAAAAGCTAGAGAAGCAATGCCTTGTCCACAGCCATAGTCAATTACACAGGCTTCAATTGGCTGTGTAATTTTAAAATGTGGCATCACTTGGACATAGTCAATAATCGTTCGCATTCGTTGATAATGGGCTAAGCCATACAGTGCCATATATGAAGTGAGATCATCAAATTGCTGAAGTGGATTTTTAGCACGAGCAGTACGATTGCAAAAAGCTGAATAGTTAAAATTTGCTTGTAAATAATGTTTGAAAAACTCAATATTACCTTGGCAAATTTCTTTAAAGTCGGTTGAGTCAATAGAGCTTAAAAACTGCTCTTCTATTTTATCTTTGTATTGTAATAATGCGTTCATGAATCATCCAAATATATAAAACTTGGATGTACTTTATGATGGAATATTCTTTTATATATTTTTCATAAGCTTACGATAATTTTTGATATAAGTGCTTTATTCAGGCCTAAAATTTTGATTTGTATGTAAAAAAATTGCCATTATCAGCAGGAAAATCCTATCAGATATACGAGAAAGTAGAAATTCTACTTTTTCAAAACCTCTTAATCCCTTATTTTACGCCTTCTTCGAAACAGTGTTTCTCAGAAAGGCTCAGGAAGTCTGTTCAGACGATTCGCTCAATACTAGCTGAGGCAGGTCTAGTGTCTTAATCCCTTATCAGCAGGGAAGTCCAAAAATACGACCTAGAGTCAAATAGTCTTGCGCTTGGATTGAGCGTTGCTCAATTTATTCCAAGCTCACCCATTATCAGCAGGGAAGTCTGTTCAGACATTCGCAAAATCAAACTTCAACAAAGATTGGAGTGTCTTAATCCCTTATCAGCAGGGAAGTCTGTTCAGACGAATTGTTCTTAATTTTAACTAGGGCCTGTTGACATTTTCTGTTCAAAAAATAGCGAGAAAGTAAAATTTAATCGCCAAACCAAATTTACTTCTCGCTATGCCTCGTACAATGCTGAATGATCAACACTGGTCTAAGTTACTTTCTATTTTCCGAAATTTTGATATCTATTCCAAATCTAATTTGAGAAATTTTGTCGAAGCAATACTTTATAGAATAAGAACAGGCTGCCCATGGCGTGATTTGCTTAAAGAATTTGGTTCGTATAACTCAATCTTTAAAAAATATAATCGTTGGTGTAAAAATGATAAGTTAATGAAAATATTTAAATTAATTTCTTCAAATGCTGATATGGAATGGGTTTTTATTGATGCTAGTCATGTTCGGGCACACCAACATTCTGCTGGAATAAAAGATCAGGATATTTCTAAAAGCATTGGTGGAAGTAGTTCTAAAATACACTTAGCTGTTGATGCGGATGGTAATCCAATCGAAATTATTATCTCCGATGGAACGATACATGATGTCAAGATTGCTCCCAAAATGATTGAAAAACTTGATTTGAGTGAAACGGAAGTATGTTGTGCAGACAAAGGATATGACTCTGAATCATTAAGAGAACAAATATCTGTGAAAAAAACTAAAGCGAATATTCCAAGAAAATCAAATACTCAGTCAAATAATGATCATATGGATTGGTATTTATATAAAATCAGACACTTAGTTGAGAATGCATTTTGTAGGTTAAAGCAGTTCAGAGGAATAGCAACACGATATGATAAGCTAAAGTGTAGCTATGAGGGGGCAGTTGCATTAGCTTGTATATTTATTTGGCTACCTTTATCGCGTAAATTCTATACTTGAAATGTCAACAGACCCTAATGATTGATATGACATTTTTATGCAGTGAATGTTTATTTATGCTTCAAACTGACAGTATTCGTCTAGGTCATTTTCTGTGTTGAAAGAGATAAAATATTTGCTTTTATTGTGATAGGATTCTTCTAAATTTTAACTTAAAATCGAAATTTAATAATAAATAGTGTGTTTTTGGTCTCTGATTTAAAATTAAGTGAGTGTTGGTTGGTTTTTTTGATAAAAACCAATAGACTTGCTACATTTTTGTATGAAAAGTTGGCTTTTTGTAGTATTTTGGTTAAAAAATCATCAACAAGAATTTATTTTTATGATTTTAGTGGGTTATTGGATATGGTAAGTCGATTCAAGGGAAGTGTTATTTCACGAGTTTCTTTTGCCTGCTGTCTTAGTTTATTTATTTTTACTTGTAGCCCTGTGGTTTTTGCTCAACCCAAGGCGGGAAGTAGCATTACTAACATAGCGAGTGGTGACTTTTATGATGAGCAAGGCAACTTGCAAGTCATCAACTCCAATCCCGTTATCCTCACAGTTCAGCCTATTTACTCATTGAGCCTGCAAAGCAATCAGCAGAATATCGGAACTATTGGCAGTAAACTCAATTTTCCTCATGTACTCACCAATACGGGAAATATTGCTGATAGCTATAAAATTACACTGAATCAACTTACAAATGACCAGTTTGATCTAGAAAATATCGCAGTTTATGCGGATCGGGATCAAAATGGTGAGCCTGATGACAATAATAATTTACTCAATAATGCAATTCTGAATTTAGAAGCAGGTGAGTCTGTGGCTGTGGTTGTGGTGGGAAGTATTCCAGTCAACAGCATTAGCGCAGGTCACGTTGCAAACTTTACTTTAACTTCAACCAGTCAACTTGATTCAGGTAATGTGTCTGCCACTGTCTCAGATGTTGCAAAAGTGGTTGATGATGCGGTTATTCAGGTCACAAAATCTCAAAATATCAGTACAGGTAAAACAGGCACAGAAGTTACCTATACATTTACCTATAACAATACGGGGACTGCACTAGGTCAACTATTTGTCCGTGATACTTTGCCGAGCAGTGTAAGTTACCAAGCTGGAACAGCTATTTGGAATAATGGCGCAAGTACATTAACAGATGTAGATAATGACAATGAAGCAGGCAGTACTGCTGAGTCAGTTATGAACTATAAATATGCGGGTGGTGAGGTGGAATTTAAACTCACAGGCATTACTGCGTTAAGCAAAGGTACATTTAGTTTTAAGGTAAAAGTTAATCCGAATGCAGCGGAAAAAATCAATAACACTGCTAACTATAAACAGTATAAAAATAATACAACTATCTTGTTAAAAGATACATCAACCAATACCGTTATTTTTACAGTTCAGCAAACCTTAGGGGTGATACTGAATAACTCTTCTGTTGGAAATACTGATGGAGGAACGAATGACTTGCTCACCAAATCAAACACATTTACTGGTGCAGCCAAAGAAATCCAGTTTGATAATTATGTTTGGAATACAGGACAGGCGACAGACAGCTATAATTTAAACATTACAAAAAGTGCAAATGTCCCAAGTTGTGCAGTCACACGCTTATACCAGTCCGATGGGCGTACTTTACTGACAGATAGTAATGCTGACGGTATTATTGATACAGGTTCGATGGCAGCAGGCGCATCGAAAAAAATTGTGCTTGGTGTTTATTTCCCTGCCAATTGTGTTACAGCGACTAATGAAATACTAGATTTTGATGTTAAGGCAACTTCAGTTACAGATACAGCAATTACCAATAGTACTCGTAATCGATTAAACAATACCAATACCGCAGGTTCTAGTGACTTGTACAATAATGATAGTTCAGGAACTGGTATAGGTGCTGTTACATCACCTGGTGGACAGGCATGGGTAAATAAATCAGCAGTTAGGGGTGGAACAGCCGTATTTCCTTTGGTTGTAGAGAATAAGAGTACGGTAACGAATAGCTATAATTTATATGCTTCGGTTGCTGAAATTGATGTCAATAATATCAGTACCAGTTTTCCTGCCCAGTGGATAGTGAAATTCTATGATACGAGTGATGATTGCCAAAGCCTAGGAAATGTAATCAGCAGTACTGGCAATGTAGCAGCGGGTGCAACCAAAAAATATTGTGCTGTTGTCACTGTTCCCACTAATACAGACTTGGCTAATCTTCCTATTTGGTTTGCGATAAAATCCCCAATGAATGCACAGGCGGATAGTATTAAGGACCAAGTTGATATTATCCAGAGACAAATGACACTGGCAAATGATCGGCAGGGTCGGGTCAATATTGGTGGCACAGTTGTCTATCTACATACCTTAAAGAATACAGGAACTGTGGTTGAGGGGAATGCAGTAGGCCAGATCACGTTTAGTGTTATTCCGCAAAACCCAAATGATACCTTTACTTATACTTTGTATCATGATGCCAATAATAATGGCGTGATTGATGCGACTGATCCAATGATTAATGATTTATCCATCATTACAGGTGGTTTAGCGCCGCAAGCTTCAATTCAACTTCTCTTAAAAGTCCAGGCACCAACAACGGCAACCAATGGTATGTCTAGTGTGGCGAATATTGTGGTGAAAGCAAACAATACCATTCAGGGGCTGACCTTGGATGATTTACAAAACACTGACTTGACCACGGTAGATCCAACCCAGTTACGTTTGACCAAAGAGCAGGCGAAAGATGAAAACTGTGCCTTAACTTTAGCTACGGTAAGCAGTGCAACCTACGGAAGCACACCACTTCAAGTAAAACCAAATCAATGTGTGAGCTATCGTTTAACCATTAAAAATGAGGGCGCCACCCCAGCTAGTAATATTGTGATTAATGATATTGTGCCTGCTTACAGCCAATTACGTAGTGGTTTACCACCATCTATTAGTCAAGGCACAATCGCTGTAAATAACGATCAAATTGCAGGCAGTGTGGGATCGCTTACACCACAAGGTCAGGCTTCCATATACTTTTCTATTCGGGTAAGCCCATAAACAGAGCGGATATTAGAGCATGAAGATGATCAATACACTAAATAATAACCGCCCAAAACTGTTTAATTGGGTCTTGACCTTGCTGTGCATGTTGATGGTCCAGCAATCGGCCTGGGCTGCAACCAACTCGATCATCAGTAACATGGCAGTTGGTGAATATAGCGAAGAGGGCTCAACGGTTGTACAGGTGGCGCGTTCAAATCTTGTCCAAACCACGATTTTGCCTGTGTACTCATTAAATTTGGTGGCAGCCAATAACAAAACAGTAGTGGCGGGACAGACAGTTTATTTTAACCATATCTTAACCAACACCAGTAATGAGACAGATCAATATACTTTCACTGTAAGCAATAATCCCACTGGTGATGATTTTGATTTTGTGAATAGTAGCCTGATGGTTTATCTGGATGCCAATAATGATGGTATTCCCGATGGATCAGCGATTACAGGTTATACATTGGGTGCAGGTCAGTCAGTTGGACTAATTGTTGCAGCAAGCATACCGAATACGATTACCACAGGAAAAGTTGCAAATTTAACTTTGATGGTGACATCTGCGAATGGCGCGAGTGGAACAAATAGCAATGTTGACAAGGCAACTGTAACTGACCAGTCAACTCTGATGGTGCGTAAAAAATTCTCTCAAATCACTGCTGCAAATGGTGATGTGGTCACCATACGTCTGGATTATCAAAATCCAACAAACACAATTGTACCAACGGCAACCTTGACTGACACGTTAGGAAGCAATTTAACCTATGAAGTAAATACTGGTAAATGGAATGGCGTAACTGTATATGATGCAGTGGGGGGAACAGCCGATCCAACAGGAATTAATTATAGTGTCACCTCGAATGTTGTTACCGCAACCCTAACCAATATTCCAGCGAATACGATTGGCTATATCGAATTTAATGTAAAAATTAATAAAAGCATTGCAGGGAAAATTGAGAACGTCATTAATGTAACAGGGCCAACGACAGACACAAGTAATACAGCAGTTGTAAATGTTGCTCCAGTCTATGCTGTCAAAATGAATGGTAGTGCAAGCAACGTCAGTGATAATACCAATACCATTACGGCCAGTGCGGTTCCCCAGGGTGGTGAACTTAAATTTACCAACTATGTCTGGAATATAGGGAATACCACAGATCGTTTTAACCTCACTTTAACTAACAGTACATTTCCAGCAGGTAGTCAAATTGAGTTGTATCGTGCGGATGGTGTGACACCATTATTAGACAGTAATGGTGATGGTATTCCTGATACGGGATTATTGGCTGCCAATAGCAGTGTTCCTGTTGTGGTCAAAGTTCGTTTCCCAAGTAGTTATGCAGTAACCACAAATACACCTTTTGAAGTTACACCAAAGGCACAGTCTTTGGGTGATGGCACTAAAACTGGCACAATTAAAGATCAGGGTAGTTTAAATCCTACTCTGGTCTCACAATTGGTGGATTTAACCAATGCTGATAATACAGGTTCGGGTAATGGTGCGGTTGATAATAGTGGCGCTGCATGGAAAACCATAACAGTAAAATCCAGTGATAATGCTGTGACTGGCGGACAGGTAATTTTTCCATTAACAGTGAAACATACAGGTGTTGGAACAGAGTATTTGCTCAGTGCAAATGCCAGCAGTGATTTTTCTAGCCTGACTTTACCCGCAGGCGTAAACCGTGTGCGTTTTTATGCATCCACAAATGGTACAAACTGTAGTGGGTTGGGTAATGAAATTGGTAAGACGATTTATTTAAATAATGCGGAAACCCAACTGGTCTGTGCGGTTGTTGAAGTGGATAAAGTCAATAAAGACGTGACTGTACCAATTTATTTCCGTGTGATCTCAACCAGCTTTGTTGGTACGGGTAACCCTGCTCAGGACATGATTAAAAATGCTGTAACGATTCAAAGTGTCAATTCCGTACCCCAATTGGAATTTACACCAGATTTACGTGGTCAGGTCGCACCCTTGGGCACAGTGGTCTATCGTCATTTACTAACGAACCCTGCTGCTACAGACTTTACGGGGAGCTATGGTTTTATCATCAACAATAGTGAGTCTAGCTTTAACAGTGTGCTATTTTTGGATGTCGATGGAGATGGCAAGTTCAGCAGTGGGGATTTAAATATTCGTACATTGGCGGACTTACCAGGTGGCAAAGTGGCAGCTCATGAGCAAATTCAACTGCTACTACAGGTCACGAATGTTGTAAATAACAATGTCAATCAGGCGAATACAACAGTTGTGAACTTAACAGATAGTAGCAATCAGGTTATTGCTTCTATTAAAGATGTGACCACAGTCAAGCAGTCACAATTAACCCTGACAAAATTGCAGGCACGTGACTTTGATTGTAATGGCACAGCTGATGAGTCCTATACCACAAATAGTCTAAATATCGGTAAACAAGCAAATGGACAAGGTCAGTGTGTTTTGTATAAGGTGATTTTAACCAATACAAGTGCTACTGCTTTGAGTACTGCATTTACTTTTAGAGATATGACGCCAGCCTATACAGTTTTATCTCAATCGCCTATCTGCACATCATGTAGTGGTATGACGGCTCCCACAGTTGGTAATGCTGGTACGGTTTCAGGAACACTAAATAGTGTGGCTGCAAATCAAAGTTATGAATTTAATTTTGGGGTACGCTATGTTGGACAATAATCAAAATATACATAAAAAAATATACGAGTTCAGTATGCGATATTGTGTTGCTTTATGGGTACTCATAGCGACTTGTCTGATTAACCAGAGTATTTTTGCTGTTACATTTGATTCAACACCTGCTACAGCTCGTTTTGAAGTTACGGGTACAACACAATCACCGATTGTACGTGGTGGATCAGGAACACAAGTCATTACAGTTCAGAACAAAGGACCTGATAATTCAACAAATACTGTTGCAACAGTAAACGCAAGTTTATCTACAGGTGTAACAATTGCTTCGGTGACCTCATCTGTGGGATCTTGTTCTGGGAGCGGATCTGGACCTTATACGTGTAGTATAGGTTCTGTAGCGAATGCGGGAACCTTTACTTTAAGCATTACCTATAATGTAAGCCTTGCTGCATCTGTTGGAACAGCACAGCAAATAGCAGTGAGTGTAAATAGTAATCAATATAACCCAGGTAGTGGTGCAGGGGAAATGTTGCACAATGCTTGGGGTGCGATTGGTGCTGAAACAACAGCTTCACAATATGGCGCATTTTGGGTTGGGCGGACGAGTACCACGGCAAATTGTAATACAAAATCATCTTCTTGTTTGTTAGGTTCTGCCTCGGAAGAATATGATCCTTTATTGTCAGCTTGGCCAAAAGATCAGGTCAATCCTACAGGGCAATATTTGAATAGTGCCGCAACAAGTAATAATAACGATACTTATTTTACTAGCGGTACTACAAATCCAACGGTGAGCCAAGTTGTACCGAATATTAGTACCTATGCGTATAAATCATTAGTTTTAGGTCAAGGCAGTAATTTTGTAAATAACCGTCGTGCATGGCAGTTTTCAAGTTATGTTTATATCCCAGCTTCAACCACCAGTGTTTCCCTTTGTGTGGGCACGAGCGGTGCAATGATTGATGATGGTGCTTATATAACGTTAAAGAAATCAACGGATAGTACCCGAACAGTAGTTCAAAGTCCGCGAGATTCTTATGATAGTGCCAATGCTTATGTTGTCACAACGACAGGTTTGAGTGGTGGTTATTATGAATTGGTTTATCGTATGGTTAACCAAAATAATGTGAGTAGTGGTGAGCATGCACCAGGTCAATATGGTGCGGTTGGTATGTCATTCAATGGAGGGGCTTGTACTGATGCAAATTTACAAAATGCCTTAACAGCAGGTTTCCCTGCATATATTAGTATTGTTAACCCGGACTCAGATTTAGCGATTACTAAAACAAATAATACCAGTCTTGCTGTTGGTGGCACATCAACTGATTATATTGTGCGTGTAACAAATAATGGTCCTGATGCTGCTGTAGGTGCGATTTTAAAAGATGCTGCGGTAGCGAGCTTAACTAAAACAGCGATTGCATGTAACACAATTGCAAGTAATAAATGTACTTCTGGTACAACACCAACCATCACCGCGATCGAGTCGGGTTCAGGCTATACTTTACCGACTTTGGCAAATGGTGAGTTTTATGAGTTAAAAATTACAGCTACGGTTGCAAATACAAGTACACTAACTTCTGTTAGTAATACGGCGACTGTAACAGCACCAGCAAATACAACAGATTCTGTATCAACCAATAATAGTGCAACAGATACGGATAGTATTCGAGCGCGTATTCGAATTGCAAAAATCTCTAATAATGGATTTGGTTCTTTTGATTTTACGGGACTGACCAATTTACAAGATAGCAGTGGTAATAGTGTAACAACGGATACGGTGACTACTACAGCCAGTGGAAGTGCAGTTACATCTAGCAACTCTCTCTATAGTTCAAATTTAAATAATGCAGTTTTGATAAGCGAGACCATTCCTGCCAACTATAATTTAAGTTCTGCCAGTTGTATTGATAGTAATGCAGCGAACTCGGGAAATCCTGCAACAGCATTTGGTACATTGTCATCCGGTCAATTGACGATCCCTGCTGCAAATATTGTGGCGGGTGCAAATATTGTTTGTACATTTACCAATAATCGTAAGAGTGCAACTTTCCGAATTTCAAAAGCTTGGGGAGCCAATAGTATAAGTGGTAATGTTGCTCAGATTGCAGCAACAACTGGTTTGACGAATAATACCAGTGCATTAACGAGTACAGCTCCAACCAATGTGAATGGTTCTAGTGTGACTGTATATGCGGGAGAAACAGTTACTTTGCCTGCAGAAACAATGACTACAGGAAATATCAATAATTATAATACGGTATTGTCTTGTAGTGCAGGAGGCGGGGCAACGGCAAATAGTCTTTCTGGTACAAATGGTCAGAGTAGCAACTCTTTAACTGTTGGTGCTGGTGATGAATCTAAATTAATAACATGTACCTATACCAACACCCGTAAGAGTGCAACGTTGACACTAAGAAAGACATGGACGAATGCCAAACTCAATGATGCAGCGACAGTTAGTGCGACAGGCTTAACTAGCTTAAGCTCAACAGCGGATACCGCAAATGAAACAGATGCAGGCACAGCACAAACTGTTTATGCAGGTGATGTGATTACACTGTCAGAAACGATCACAACAGGTGCAGGAAACTATACAGCTGGCTTAGCATGTACAGGGAATACAACGGCCTTAAGTGGTTCGCAACTGACAGTCAATGCTTCAGATAGCTCAGTGGTATGTACCTATACCAACATTCGTAAGAGTGCAACACTTACCTTAAGAAAGACATGGACGAATGCTAAGATTGCGGATTCTGTGACGGTTAATAGTGCAGGGTTTATTAATAATGCTTCTGTATCTTCGGTTGTAACAACTTCTGGAAATGACACAGCAACAAGTACTGTTGTGACAGTTTATGCTGGAGAGGTCGGAACAATTGTTGAGAATTTTATAGTGGGTAATCCTACGGATTATAATTCATCATTAGCTTGTTCTGGGACAACTGGATTAGTAGGTAATTCACTCACAATAAATGGGAATGATACAAATGTACTTTGTGTTTACACTAATAGTAGAGTGACTCAAGTTATAATCTCTGGCAAAGTGTTTAATGATAATAGCGGTACAACAAATAACATTACTAATGCTTACAATGGTATCCAAGATAATGGTGAGCTTGGAATTGCGAATAGTTTAATTGTTCTGAATGACTGTAACTCAGCACAAGTAGCTACAATGAAGACGAATGCTAATGGTGAATATAGCTTTAGTGTTAATCAGAATTTATTACCATCATCTTTTTGTATCGTTCAGCAGAATTTACCTGAATATATTTCTGTCAGTGCCGATAGTATAGAGGTAGCAAAAACAAGTGCGACCAGCTATCCAAACAATAACTTTGCTGATGTTAAACTCAATGTACTTTTAACTGAAGATGGACAACATACTATTACCGCAGGTGAAGTGACTGATTATCCCCACCGTTTAAGTACCCAGGCCCCTGTTTGGGTAACAAAGTTGGAACAAACCCAATCAAACTCAAGCAATGATCAACCTTGGCAGGCATTGGTTTACCAAGACACCAACTGTAACGGTACCGTTGATACAGGTGAAACAGTGTTTGATCCAACAGCCTCAGGTACTGTGTTGTTGCAACCAAACACTGATATCTGTCTTGTACAACGTGTATTTGCACCGACCAATATTTTTGCTGGTGCACAGCATATTGGAACGCTACAGGCAAGCTATGCTGTGAGTGCATTAAACCTCACAGACCAGAAAACCCAACAACGTCAGGATGTGACACTTATTGGTAGTGCAGGATTAACACTGACAAAAAAAGTACGTGCAGTGACCAGTTGTTCTTCAACTCCATCTGATTCTTCAGGCTTTTTAGTGAATAACGAAGCCACAAAACAGCAAAATCTGGAGTATGAGATCACCTATAAAAATAATAGTGTGAAGAACCTACAGAATGTCAAAGTAAAAGATAGTTTACCAACTGGTACTAATTTTGGCAGTCTAAGTTGCGGCCTAACACCAAGTGGAAATACTTGTAATGCAACACGTTCTGGAGAAGTTCTTGAATGGACTTTAACAGGTTTGCTAAAACCATCAGCCACAGGAACTTTAAGATTTTGTGTTAGTCAGTAAACAGAACCTATCACAGATCGGTAGGTTGAAAAACGTGCAAAGGGCTTCGGTGAGGAAAGATGGTATGGAATTTGGTTTGGCTGAAAGTAATACAATATTTTTTGTAAAAGTGTGAAGTAAATCAAACAAATTTGTTGATTATTGATATACTTTTATAAAAAAAAGTTAACGTTTTTTTGGATGGTAAGTGTACTGTTCAAAAATAAAAGAGAAGACTAGGAATAATTGAATGGCGTATTTGAACAATATGTACAAGAAATGTTTGCTTGGTACTGCGGTTCTTGTTTTGGCTGGAAGTGTATTCGCTGAGCCTAAAACGACAAAAGAGCCCGTTTCAGTAGAACTCAAAACTTTCCTGATCAGTGCAGGCACTGATGGGAAACCAACTTCAAAGCTGGTGACCAAGGTAAAACCCAATGATGTGATTGAGTATCGGGCAACCTATACCAATAACACCACTGGAAAAATCAAGAATCTGGCAGCGACTTTACCGATACCTGTAGAAACTCAATTTTTGGCAAAGTCTCAGCCAGAAAATGCTGAAGCAAGTACTGATGGTACACATTTTGCCCCAATGCCTTTAAAACGCAAAGAGAGTAATCAAATGGTGAATGTACCACTGAAAGATTATCGTGCATTGCGTTGGACCATTGCGGAACTTCCAGCTGGAAAGTCTGTGACGGTTTCTGCTCAAACACGCGTAAACAGTGAAAAAACAAGTAATTAATTGGCATTTTACGTATAAGGGGTAAAATAGTGTCAAATCGTCTACAACTCACACAGCTAGCGGCTTCCATTGCATTGGTTGCTGGTAGCGCTGCTTTTGTTTCATCTGCACATGCCGCTGCGCCAGCAGCAGGTACAAATATCAGTAACGTTGCATCTGCAAGCTATACTGATAGCACAGGAAACACTAAAACTGTATCTTCAAATATTGTGACCACCACAGTATTGCCAGTTGCAAGTTTCAAGTTGATTGCTGACCGAACAGCAAATGCCAATGCCAACAACCAGGTTTCTTTATCACACACCTTAACCAACACGGGTAACGGTAGTGATACGTTCACGGTAAATGTGGCGGATGTTACCTCTGGTGACCAATATGACTTCAGTAATTTAAAAGTTTATCTTGATGCCAATAAGGATGGTGTTCCTGATAGCCAGACTCCTGTAACAAGTGTTACCTTGGCAGCAGGTGAGTCGGTGAACTTAATTGTTCAGGCAACCACTCCAACAACTGGTGCAGGTGGTGCTGCACTTTCTGCTGGTGATTTGGGTAAATTAACCATCACTGCACAAAGTACTTTAGACAATACACTCACAGAAAAAAATACAGACACCGTTAAAATTACCAACGGTGCAGTGATTAGTGTGATTAAATCTGCCAGCGTAACGGCGATTGATGCGACCCAAGCTAGTCCAACCGCTCGTGAAGTTGAATATAAGTTGGTTTACCAAAACACAGGTAACACAACAGCAACTGATGTTACAGTTACGGACTTGTTACCTGCTGGTTTAACTTATGTTGCTAATTCTGCAAAACTTGCTGGCGTGGCACAAACTGATGGTGTTGATGCTGATGGTTATAAGTTTGTTGAAACTACTCCTGGATCTGGTAAGGGTACTGTAACCTTAACGATTCCAACTCTAGCACCAAATACGACAGGTACGTTAACCTTTAAGGTTCGCGTAGATCAAAATACACCAGCAGGCGTGATCAGGAACACTGCATATGTTGACCCAGATGGTCCATCAGGTCCAGAAGGGGATACGCCGTCTAACCCGAATGACGTAAATATCTTAAGCATCAAAAAAGGTACAATCAATGATAACCAAAATGATGCTTACGCAGATGCGGAAAAAACTTCTGCAACCGCAAAAGATAACCAAATTGTCATTGCTTCAATCAAGCAGGGTGAAGTTGCTGAATTTAGCGCCACTGGTCAAGGTGGTGAACCAATCGTTATTCATAACACGGGTAATGTGAGTGAAGAATTTACAGTAAGTGTTGATAAAGGTACGGATGGGGCAGGTGGTTTACCAGCAGGCAGTATTATTACCTTATATCAAGCTGATGGTGTAACACCATTTATTTCAACAGGCTCTATCCCAAGTGGTGGTACGTATAACCTTGTTGCAAAAGTAACATTACCTGCAAGTTATTCAACATCATCTGCTATTAAAGCCATTTTAACCACAAGTCCTAAGTCTGATGCAACCAAGACAGATAAATTGGACTTGGTAATTAGTCAGGTAACGCCTGCAACTGTTGACTTACATAACGGTGATGCTTCCGATACGAATGGTTCAGTGCCAGGTGCATCTGGTAAGGATACTGGCTTAGATATTGATGTTCGTAGTACCAAACCAAATCAGGCTGTGAATTTCCCACTTCAAGTTGATAATTCTGGTGTAACAGGTGATAACTTTAATCTAGGTATTGATCCTGCACACGCATTACCAGCAGGGTGGGATGTTAAATTCTATGTGGCTGATGGTAGTGGCAACCCAACAGGTGCACCATTAACCAATACAGGTAATATTAATGGTGGCAGCAATATTAAACTTGTTGCTGTGGTAACGCCTCCTGCCAATGCGCCAGCAGGTGACCAACAAGTTTACTTCAAGGTTTCTTCGCCAGCGACAGGCTTAAGCGATGTGATGGTGGACAAGGTTACAGTTCAGGCAGACCGTAAGTTAAGCCTGCAAAATGACCGTATTGGTCAGGTTGCACCAGGTGGTACCGTTGTTTATAAACATACCTTAACCAATACAGGTAACATTGATGAAGGTGCAACAACAGGTAGCTTGCCATTTACCTTGACCAACGATCAGTCTGGTAATGGATGGGTAACAAGCTTGTTTATCGATGTGAATAACGACGGTAACATTGATGCAGGCGATACCTTGGTTACAGGTAATGATTTAGCAGCGGTAACAGGAGCGATTACACGTAATACCTCCGTGAACTTACTCATCAAGGTTCAGGCACCAAGCAATGCAACCCCTGGAACACCAAGCTCAGTTATCTTCACCATTAATCCAACAACTGTGGGTGGTGTTGCACATGCAAGTATTTCTAATACTGACTTGACCACAGTGACTGAAGGTCAGGTGCGTCTGGTTAAGGATCAGGCTCTGGTTGATTGTAAAACGGGTACAGGTGCAACTTATACACAGAATACTGTTAGTGCAAAACCAGGCGAATGTGTGAAATACCGTATTGTTGCGACCAATGAAGGTAATGCAACCGTAACGAATGTGGTGATTAGCGATAATACGCCGTCATACACTACCTTGAAAGCAATCACAAGTGTGTCTCCACTTGCAACAAGCGCAACATTACAAAACACAGCAAGTTATGTTGATGGCTATACAGGTACTGTTTCAGCAGAACAGTCGCCTTTAGCACCAAATGCAAGTGCGACATTAGAGTTTGTGATTAAAGTGAATCCACTTACACCATAAGCTTTATTCATTCACTTGAAATGAAAACAAATAATTAGAGATGTGAACATTTGCCTAGGCAGGTGTTCATCTCAAATAAATTTTTGAATTTTTTAGACTATTTAGTTGAAGGGTAAGCGCTGTGCTACAACAGAAGCAATCTAACGCATTCCATAACATGACATTCATGTTATCAACGTTGACAGTATCAATATTGTCAGCGCAGTACGGTTATGCAGCGAATATGCCTGAAGTGGGTAGCTCTATCCAAAATATCGCCTATGCAACTTATGTTGCACCCGATGGTAAATCCCAACAATCAGTTTCAAATACCGTAGAAATCAATGTTTCTGCTCTTTACGCAATTGCTTTAACTACTCCACCAGTTCAGGAAATTGAACCAAGTACCCGTGTGATCTGGGCCAATACTCTGGTCAATAATAGTAATGCTCCTGTCAATGTACAGCTAGAAGCATTAACAATAAATGAACTAAGCAACGTTAAAATTTATGTAGATACCAATAAAAACGGTCAATTCGACACCGATGATCAACAACTGACAACCAATGTTGCCTTGGCGGTAGGCCAGAGCGTTCATTTGTGGGTCGTTGCAACAGCAAGTGCGACATTGACTGAAAGTCAGCAGTTAAATTTACCGTTAAAAGCAACACTTGTTGAAGATAATAGTGTAATAGCAACGGCTACAGATAGTGCCATCAACTATGGACCACAACTGGTTGCAACCAAAGAGGTTGTCCAGAAAACTTTTGAGCCATCAGCCAATGCCAGCTATGACCTTAACTATACTTTGGCCATAACCAATCAAGGTAAAAAAGCGGCAAGACCAGTGGATGTGATGATCGATGGTCAGGCACAGAAAATGGTGCTTTTAGTTGATGATCTGCCTGCCAATACAACATTTAAGTCTGCACAGTTAAAAAATACGCAGGCCAAGGTTTTGTATAAGCAAACAGGCAATAACTATACAACGACCTTGCCAAGTGATTTAAGCAAGGTTGATCAATTGGTGGTTGGCTTTCCACAAATTGAGGCTAATACAACTGAACAAGTCGATCTTACGGTTACAATGAATCGTAACATTGCCAAAACAACGGTTAAAAATACCTATAAAGTTTCGTATGCAACCACAAATAGCCAAAAAGAGGTATTGTCTAATCCTGCTTTAACCGTGGTAGGTGGTCTTGCAGCGATTAATAATAAATCTGGTGATTTCCAAAATGTCTTGACTACAGGCAGCGTGAATAAACCACTTTATCTTGAAGCGCAAAATGCCAGCTGTAATGCAGACCGTTATACTGCCGACAAGGTGAAAATTAAGATTAAATCAGCCAAGACAGGTGATCTTGAAGAAGTCATTGGGGTAGAAACTGGGCCGAATACAGGCGTATTCCATTACACGCTACCAACCGCATTTGCGGAAGTTGGGGTTTCTTATGATGCGTTATTGCAGACCATCAAACGCGATCAGGTACAGGTTAGCCTGACGGACTGTCTGGATGCACAGGGTAATTCAACCCAGACATTTACCGATATTAGTACTCAGGTGCTTATTGACCCATATGGCACAGTGTTTGATGCCAAGACAGGTTTACCTGTGGCGGGAGCAACGGTCACTTTATTAGACCAGAATGGCCAGCCAATTGCGGACAATATTGCATACAAACTTGATGAGCAGACTGGAGAGCTGGTTACAATTCCAGCCAAGCAGATCACCAATAGCGAGGGTAAATTTATTTATCCCCTTGTTAAAGCAGGAACCTACAGTTTTGTTGTGGATACAACCACAATTCCTGGAAATACACGTTATAGTTTTGTCAGTGATAAATCGGTTTATCCAAGTTTCCCTGCGGATAAGGCTGTTGATCTGGAATGGTCTTATGCTGGCAAATTCACCTTAAATAATGCTGATCCAGCACTTAATATTGATATTCCGATTGATCCTGATTTGACTGTGCCGACTTCCCCATTATTTGTTAAAAAAGTTGCGAGTAATAAAACGTCAGAAATTGGTGAATTTGAAGAGTATACGGTTACTGTTGCCAATCGTGGTGTGGTCGATTCTAAAGATGTTTCGATTACCGATACTTTGCCTAGAGGTTTTATCTATGTGCAAGGTTCTATGCGCGTTGATGGAACAAAAGTTGCTGACCCACTGGGCGGTAAAGGGCCTTATTTAAAATTAGGTTTAGGTACACTAAACCCAAGTAAGGAAGTTAAGGTTCAGTATCGCGTCTATATTGGTCCAAATGCCTTGAATGGTGATGGCATTAACCGTGTTCGGGCAAAAGATGGTCAGGGAATCGAATCAAACGAAGCATCTGCAAAAGTAGAAGTAACGCCTGGTGCAATGATCTCTGATGGCTTTATTGTTGGTAAGATTTTTACGGACTGTAACCGTAACGGGGTACAGGATACAGGTGAAGTTGGTGTGCCAGGTGTGCGTATTTACCTTGAAGATGGTAGCTATGTGGTGACTGACAGTGAAGGTAAATATGACTTTTATGGGATCAGTGCCAAAACCCACGTTTTAAAGGTTGACCGTACCAGTTTGCCAGCCGATTCTGAATTGGTGTTAATTGGTAACCGTCAGGCAGGTGATCCAAATAGCCGTTTTGTGGATTTAAAACGTGGTGAATTACATCGTGCCGATTTTGCAATTGCCAATGGCGCAGGACAATGCTCACAAGCCTTATTGCAACAAATTGCAGAACGTAAAAAACGTATTGAACAGGACAACACCAATTTAGAACAGATATTACGTTCAGACCTGACGATTGATCCAGTTTTTTCCAAAATGACCGATGTAAAAGGTCAGCCAGCAAGTGGTTGTATCTCGGCACAGGGAAGCAGGGCTAATTGTAACCTTGATTTTTCCAGAGAACAGGTTAAGGAATTGAAAGAGGTTGCTTTTGAACCAGAAAAATCTGTTGTTGCGTCTTCAGTTGCCTTGCCACTGACTGAAACATTGGCAGCAACTGAGAGTGTGCCAGCCGAATCCACGCAAGCGGCGAAAATGCTTAGTCTGGAAACAGTGCTGGAAAATGCTGCCAATAATCAGCTCGAAATTATTAACTTAAAAGATGGGCAACTTCTTGGCTATGCTCAAACGGCGGTTCAGGTTAAAGGTGCTGCTGGCACAGAACTACAACTGTGGGTAAATGGCACACAGGTTTCTGAGAAACGCATTGGTAAACGTGCAATATTGCCTGACTTGCAGGTTGCAGGTCTGGATTTTATCGGTGTCGATCTTGCTGTGGGTAAGAACAGTATTGAAGTTCGTCAAGTCGACATGATGGGCAATATTCGCGATACCAAACAGGTTAATGTGGTTGTGCCTGACCAAATGGATAAGCTGTTACTTGAGTCAGCCAAAGTACAACCGCAAGCCAACGGTCGTGATTATTTCAATGTAACCATGAAAATTGTTGACCGTAATGGCACATTGGTTTCTAGCCGTACGCCTATTACACTTGACAGCTCGATTGGTAAAATTGAGTTGACGGACCTAGACCCGAAACAAGCTGGTATTCAGGTGTTTGTTGAGGGCGGTACGTTGGTTGTACCAATACAGGCGCCAATCGAGGCTGGGGAAGGAACGCTGTCGGTTGAAAGTGGTATTTTTCATAGCAGTACCCCAGTACGTTTCTTACCTGATCTACGTCCGATCATCGCCGTTGGTTTGGTAGAAGGATCAATTAACTTTAAGAAATTTGACCCGAAACAGTTAAGCAATATCCGTTCGCAAGATGGATTTGAGGAAGAACTGCAAGAGATTTCATCATCGGACAATGGCAAAAGCAATGTGACAGGGCGTGCAGCCATGTTCCTGAAAGGGAAAGTCAAGGGTGAATATTTACTGACCCTTGCCTATGATTCTGACAAGGATAAAAACCAGCGCTTGTTCCGTGATATTCGTCCAGATGAATATTATCCAGTTTATGGTGACTCGGCAGCGAAAGGTTTTGATGCACAAACAACCAGTAAGCTCTACGTGCGTGTGGATAAAGGCCGTTCTTATGCCATGTATGGTGACTACGTAACACGTACTGAAAATGATGAGGGCCTGGCTTTAGGTCAATATAGCCGTTCATTAACAGGTGTTCGTGGGGCTGTCGAAACAGACCGCTATAAAGTCACGGCCTTTGCTGCGCAGACCAATACGCAACAGGTGACCAATGAACAACGTGCTATGGGGATTTCAGGTCCGTATAGCATGGGCAATGTCAATACCGATGATGTGCTTGCCAATAGTGAAAAAGTTGAGGTGGTGACCCGTGACCGCGATAATCCAGGCCTGATCATTTCGCGTAGCACTTTGGCACGTTTTACCGATTATGAAGTGGATACCTTTAGCAACAGCATTTACTTAAAAGATCCTGTACCAAGTGTCGATGCTGACCTGAATCCAGTCTATCTGCGTATTACAGTGGAATCTGAGCAGGGTGGGGATGAATACACGGTTGGTGGTGTGTCTGGTTCTGTAAAAGTCACAGATAAAGCCAAAGTAGGTGGTTCTTATGTGAAGAGTAATAATCCACTAACTCAAGATCAGTTAGCAAGTGTGAATACTGTCGTTAAATTTGCCAATGATAAAGGTAAATTCATTGCTGAGTTTGCCCGTTCTGAAAATATCAATGACGGTTTAAACTCTTTAACACAGATTAACACCACACCAGATGCAACAGGTAAATTGTCGGGGAATGCGGCTCGCGTTGAACTGAACTATGCCTATAAGAATATGGAGCTGAAAACCTACCATAATCAGGCAGATACAGGGTTCTATAACACTGCGGCACCAATCACCGCTGGACGTAAGGAAAGTGGTATAAAAGGGCGTACGCAACTGGGTAAGATCGGTTTGGCAAAACTGGAGGCCATCCGTACTGAAGATTTGCAAAGTGGTGTCAATCAGGGTGTTTCTGCCAGTATCGAACGTGCGATCAGCCGTATTGTCGCGGTTGAGCTGGGTCTCAAGTATTACGATGAGTCTAAGAATCCAGCATTGTTGGGGGCTTCACAAACAGCGCCGTATCATGGTTTAACCGCACGTACAAAAATCACCACACAGCTTCCTTGGCAGGGTTCAAATGTTTTTGCTGAATATGAGCAGGATGTTTCCGAAGCTGAGCGTCGTAATTTTGCCTTGGGTGCGAATTACCAGATTAATTCAAAACTACGTGCCTATGGTCGCCATGAGTTGGTGTCCAGTATTCAGGGACTGTATGACCTAAATAACAATCAGCGTCGTAATGTCACAGTGTTTGGTCTGGACAGTAAATATAACAATAACGGTACGGCATTTAGTGAATATCGTGTTCGCGATGGCATCAGTGCGCGCGAAGCTGAAGCTGCAATCGGTTTACGTAACCGTTGGGAACTGGAAAAAGGCTTCTATGCAACCACCAGTTTTGAACAGGTGAAGTCATTGTCAAAAGCAGATACCGATAACCAAAATTCCGATAACACTGCTGCATCTTTAGGTGTGGAATATCTGGCCAATCCAAACTGGAAAGCTGTTGCGAGAATTGAAGCACGTTGGGCTGACCAGTCTGACACCATCCTGAATAATCTGGGGATTGCCTACAAATATTCCAATGACGTGACTTTATTGGCGAAAAATGTAGTTAGCCTGACTGATAGTAAGAATGAAAACAGTGGTGATCGCCTGGTTGATCGTTTCCAGGTGGGGGCTGCCTACCGTGACACTGAGCACAATCGTTTTGATGCGCTGACCAAGGTGGAATACCGCTATGACAGTAACAAGTCAGATTTAAATAATCCATACTTAAAGCATGTCTATATTTTTTCAAATCACTTGAATTATCATCCAAGTCGCGATATTACCCTTTCAGGCCAATATGCAGTTAAAAATGTGGACACAACGTTCTCTGGTTTGGAGTCAAGTGGTATGACACATATGCTCAGTGGTCGGGCAATGTATGACATCAATGAACGTTGGGATGCGGGTATTCATACAGGCGTGTTATGGTCGAACATGAGTTCGGGCCGCCGTGTTTTGGTTGGGGGGGAAGTGGGCTATTTGCTGGCTGCAAACCTCTGGTTATCAGGTGGTTATAACTTCTCTGGCTATAAAGATGATGATCTGGTGGATAGTGACACAACTCTTCAGGGCGCATATGTACGCTTTAGATTCAAGTTTGATGAGAACCTGTTTTCTCGCAACAATTCTACCGTGAACGCTTCAAGAGAACCATAAAGATGAAATATGTCACACCTGCCTTGCGTCAATTTTATCGTGGTGCTGCAACTGTTGTAGTTTGCTGGAGCGTGATGGTTTGGGCAAAAAATCCTGATCATTTGGCTGCACCTGTTATGGCGCAAGATTCTCTAGATACTACAGCCCAGTCAGGTATTTATAATCCAAAAGATCAACAGGTTGCTGCCTTGCAAACACGTCTCGTTCCTTTTTTGAATGAACAGGGAATTGAACGTTATCATGCTGTCAAAGCAGCCGCATGGTTGACTTATGCAGCCCATGAGGGAAGTGAAAAAAGTGCAACGGTTGCGCGAAAAGAGGCCCTTGCCCAGGCGGAAATGATTATAGTGGCATTAGAGCAAGGTCAGGCTAAGCAGTTAAGTTTAACCACACCGATTCTGTCTACCTCAAGTGTAATGCGTCGGGATTTATGGGCAAATACTGAATTATTGAAACAGCATGCAGGTTTTTCCTGTGCCCAGTCTCAGATTGCACAGGCAGAGGTGATGCTGGTCTGGGCAGCCGCTGAACATTGTGAGTTGGGCTGGCGACATTCACGGGAGCTGTTTTTATCAGCACAGCGCTTAATTGATCAGGCAAATAGTCGGGCGTTTAGTTGCAGTGCAGATGTTCCTCAACAGCTTCCGAAAATTAGTTATCCATCTTTACAGGAACTGAATGGCAGTGAGCAGGGATGTCATGGTGTGGTCGGAACATGGCCGATTTGGTCGCCACAACAAAAAACAGTCATCTCTGAAACCTCAACCTTGGCAAGAGTCACCAACATAAGATACACTAAATAACATAATTGGTATGTTAGTAAACTCTATATATAACAGTTATATAGAGTTTTTATTTTGTGTGGTGTAATTTAATGTAGGGTGGGGTAATTTGATTTTTGGTCACTAATTTATTGTGATAATCAACAATAATAACCAACATACACATGCTTAATCTAAAGGTATTTTACTGACTGGTATAATTTTATGATGAGAGGGGGGTTGCCTGGGGCTACGGTTTCTGTTTTGCTTTTTGACGTAACACGTACAAATATAAGCTTTCTACTTTTTCACGTGCCTAGGGTGTGGTACGCAAGAATCGCAATGATGATTTAACACTTGGATCTATGCAAAAACATCTAACTTCAATTTTACGACTTAAACTGAACCGTACCGGGTTTGTCGGAGACTTTTTTATTTAAGTTAGGCCACCTGACCTAACGGGTTAATCTTGTCATAGTACATTGCTTCAAACTCAAAAGGTGATACAACCCAGTGCACTGTGTACACGCTTTTTATTGAACCAATCTACCCAGTTTAGTGTCGCAAGTTGTACATCTGCTAAACCTTGCCAATCTGCTTTTAGATATTCAATCACCTCTGTTTTGTATAAGCCATTCACCGTTTCAGCCAGAGCATTATCGTATGAATCACCAGTTGTACCGACTGATGCTCGTAAATTTGCAGCTTCTAAACGATTGGTATAGCGAATAGAAAGATATTGAACACCTCTATCGGAATGATGAATCACATTCTTTGGCATGCCTCGATCGTGCAATGCATTGCTCCAATGCATCGAGCACCATATCTGTATTCATTCGTGTAGATACTTTCCATCCAACTATTGCTCGTGAGAACACATCAATAACAAATGCGGTATATACCCAGCCTGAATGAGTTTGAATATAGGTAAAGTCACCCACCCATAGTTGGTTTGGATGATCAGCATTAAAATTACGTTTCACTAAAT
>NZ_VPEO01000022.1:0-43041 GCF_013417155.1 Acinetobacter sp. YH16052
ACTTTCAACTTTTGCCAGTGTTGATCTGTCAGCATGGTACGAGGCATAGCGAATAGTAAAATTGGGTTTGGCGATTTGATTTTACTACTTCGCTATTTTTTTAAGCTAAAAGTGTCAACACACCCTAATATATTTTTTATTTTATTGAAAACTTATTCTAGATAAAGCCCTAACTATTGATGATGTTCAACAATAAACTTCGCTCGATCATAAAGTTCATCAAAGGTAATAATTTCTATATTTCTTAAGTCACGACGAAATAACTCAAATGTTCGAATTTTTAAGTTCTGTATATATTCACTATCTGACTCAATTTCGCTCCAACAACCAATTATAAGAATAGCTTTAGGATCATAAGCACCTTGTTGAATTCTTTTCCCTTTACTGCAAAAACCTGCATTATTTGTTTCAAATTTAGTTTGGGCGCAAATTTTTTGTGCGAGAATCTGACTATGGGCTTCATATAAGTCATTGGAAATGCGCCAACAATTACCTCGCAGTTTTTGTGATTTAAATAGGGGGGTATTTGGTCGTTTTATTTCGACAAAAGTAGTGAATCTATTATCAGCCATTACGTAATCAACAATAACGGAATTTGAGCCGTCGAGATTTGATGGGTTTAAATGTGCTTCACGTTGTAAGATTTTGTTGAATCTGTAATCTAAGCCATATCCAAAAATCCATTCATTTTTCTCAAAAAAATGTTGCCAAGTTTTCTCTTCAGAAAAACTTGTTAGTTGATTGGTTATTTGATATTCAGTGATAGCATCAGGTTCATAAAGTAGTTTCTCAAAAACATCTAACTGTTGTTTTCTGTACCCTGTATTTACTATGTCTTGACAAGTTATTAGTCCATTATTTAGAAAACTTGTTAATAGCTCAGCTTGATCTTTGTTCTCCAGTGTTGATTGAATTAGTTGAGATATAGAGTTCTTTGTATCGGTTTTAGATATCTGATTTAAAGAAATTTTTCTTTGGTCAATATCTTTAATATCTAGAGAAGATATTAATTCTAAGAAATTTATAATATTGGTGATTGTTACTTTACTGAAAGTGAGTGTTTCAACTTCTTTTGTTCTATCAAATTTTGTGATTTTGAAACTATTAATATTATTTTTGACGCACGTGATTTGAAATTTTAGACGATGAGTTGTCTGAATATCTAGAGTGTCTGTTTCATCAATATAAGTGGTTAGAAATCTTAAATTTTGTTTATGAATATGATTGTAGAGGGTATTGATAAGAGAAGTTTGGGCGATTTCAACATCTCGTGGTAAAAAGAGAAAGTCTTCTTCTAGTGTATACATTGTTGTCATAATTCATCTCTAGTATTTGATTTATATAGAAATATTTTTTTAATTTGAGTCGCAATAAAAAAGGGAGGGATTAACCCTCCCTTTTTAGAAATAAATCTAAAAAAGCCTTACCAGCTTAACGCACCGCCAGTTTGGTAATCTGTTACGCGCGTCTCGAAGAAATTCTTCTCTTTACGCAAGTCCATCATCTCTGACATCCACTGGAACGGGTTGTTCACACCAGCAAACTGTTCAGGCAAACCCAACTGCGCCAGACGACGGTTCGCAATAAACTTCAGGTATTCTTCCATCATGCCAGCGTTCATGCCAAGTACACCGCGTGGCATGGTGTCACGTGCGTATTCGATTTCAAGCATCGTACCTTCAAGAATCATCTGGATGATTTCTTCCTGGAATTCAGTGGTCCATAAACCTGGGTTTTCGATCTTGATCTGATTGATCATGTCGATACCGAAGTTCAGGTGCATAGACTCATCACGCAGGATGTACTGGAATTGCTCGGCAACACCATTCATCTTGTTACGACGGCCCATCGACAGGATCTGGCTGAAACCGCAGTAGAAGAAGATACCTTCAAGTACACAGTAGAACGCGATCAGGTTGCGAAGCAGGATCTGGTCATTTTCAGGTGTACCAGTTTTGAAAGTAGGATCACTTAAAGACTGAGTATATTTCAGGCCCCACGCCGCTTTACGTGCCACTGACGGAACTTCGCGGTACATGTTGAAGACTTCGCCTTCATCCATACCTAACGACTCGATACAGTACTGGTAAGCGTGTGTGTGAATCGCTTCTTCAAATGCCTGACGCAAGATGTACTGACGGCATTCAGGGTTGGTAATGTGACGGTAAATCGCCAGTACCAGATTGTTTGCAACCAGTGAATCGGCAGTCGAGAAGAAACCAAGTGAACGCATCACAATGGTACGTTCATCTTCAGTCAAGCCATTTTCAGACTTCCACAGCGCAATGTCGTGGTTCATGTTGACTTCTTGCGGCATCCAGTGGTTTGCACATCCGTCCAGATACTTCTGCCAAGCCCATTCGTATTTGAATGGAACAAGCTGGTTCAAGTCTGCACGACAGTTGATCATCGCCTTGTCGTCAACCTGTACACGCTGTGCACCCATTTCAAGCTCTTCAAGGCCTGGAGCAACATCAAGCTGCTCTAGGGAAGCAGATGCTCTTGCCAGCGAATCGGTCGGATTTGATCCTCGGTTTTGAGTGGCTCTAAGGGGTTGTGCAGCTGCCACATCCGGCGATGCGTTGCCTGCATCAGATACCATCTGTGAATTAGTCGCTTTTTGCGGCTCGACGGGCGCAGGCTGCTGTTCAGGTGCAGCCGGTTTTTGCGAATCATCTTCGAAATCGTCCCAACTTAGGATAGACATATCAATTCTCTCTACGTTGCTTTATATCTTTTATGAGACATTCAGCTTGGCTGAGATGTCTTACTATACGCTTAATTTGTGTAAGCAAAATTAAGTTTTGTCGATGAATGCTCTAGTTTTATACAAGAGCAATGATCCCCACTACTTATTTTGCTTACGCTGCTGGCGAACTTTGAACCAGAAGTAAGCAATGGGTAAATAAAAGGTAATACCAAAGGAAATCAGCAATGCCGCAAGTCCTAACATGTAGTTATGAGTCATATGAGGCATTGAGGTTTCCTTTTATTTAAATTGAGAGGCTTTTCAACCTCTCATTGTGTTACCAAAAACTTAATTGATTTGGGTAACTGCGACAGTGTGCACAAACATTTTCCCACCGATTAAATCGGTATCTAACATAAGCGCGAACACTAACGCCTTGAGGATAAGTACAATTACTCATCGGTCAGCTCCTAATTACAAAATGGAGCTTTCAGAGGAGTGACTCACACTCTAAATTTTGCTAAAGTAGTCAGCGTTAAGTCCGCTAAAATTTAACACAGATTACCTTTGTTACTTTCTAGAGTGTTGCTAAACCTCTGAAAGCTTGGGTTTTCAAATCAATGGTCTGTCACTTGTGATAGGCCATTTTTTATTGCTTAAAATTTATAAAACTCTTATGTCCGCACCTCCTTTTTTAATTTCATTCAGTTTGGAATCCCCCTAAATCCCCCTTTAAAAAGGGGGACTTTCTCCCTCCTTTATTAAAGGAGGGTCGGGGAGGATTTAAAACCTGTCAGATTACTGACAAGCTTCACAATCAGGATTGTCAATTGAACATGCCATTGGCACTGGCGCCGCTTGAGCAAAACCTTCTTCCTCTGCAGGAGCTTCAGGTTTTTGCGCTTCAACCACCGGAGCTACTGCCGCAACAGTTGCAGGTTTAACTGCATTCAATGCGCCAGTGTTAATGGTTGATTTCTCGGCAGAAGTCGCACCCAATGCACGAAGGTAATAAGTCGTCTTAAGACCACGTAACCAAGCCATCTTGTAAGTGATGTCCAGTTTCTTACCGTTTGCACCAGCGATGTAAAGGTTAAGAGACTGAGCCTGATCGATCCATTTTTGACGACGTGATGCAGCATCCACGATCCAGCGTGTATCAACTTCAAATGCAGTCGCGAAAATGGCTTTAAGCTCTTCAGGAATACGGGAAATCTTCTGAACAGAACCTTCGAAGTGTTTCAGGTCGTTGACCATTACTGCATCCCAAAGACCACGTTCTTTCAACGCACGTACCAGGTACGGGTTAATCACGGTAAATTCGCCAGACAGGTTTGATTTCACATACAAGTTCTGGAAGGTTGGCTCGATTGACTGAGACACGCCACAGATGTTTGAAATCGTTGCTGTTGGTGCAATCGCCATCACGTTCGAGTTACGCATACCGTCTTTTTGAACTTTGGCACGTAACGTGTCCCAGTCCAGACGTTGAGTGCGGTCGACTTCGAACATGCGTTCTGGACGAGTTTTCGCAACCAGATCAAGCGAGTCGATTGGCAGGATACCTTGATCCCACAATGAACCTTTGAATGTTTCGTATGTACCACGTTCAACAGCCAAATCGCTAGATGTTGAAATCGCGTAGTACGAAATCACTTCCATCGATTCATCAGCAAATTCAACCGCAGCATCAGAACCATACGCCAGGTTCATTTCGTATAGTGCATCCTGGAAGCCCATGATACCCATACCCACTGGACGGTGTTTCAGGTTCGAGTTGCGCGCTTGCGGAACAGCGTAGTAGTTGATGTCGATCACGTTGTCGAGCATACGAACGGCTGTTTTAACTGTACGCGCCAGTTTTTCGCGATCAAGAACACCACCTTGAACGTGTTGTACCAGGTTGATTGAACCCAAGTTACATACTGCGATTTCTTCTTTGCTGGTGTTCAGCGTGATTTCTGTACACAGGTTAGAAGAGTGAACCACGCCTACGTGTTGCTGTGGTGAACGCAGGTTACATACGTCTTTGAATGTGATCCACGGGTGACCAGTTTCAAACAGCATAGACAGCATTTTGCGCCACAAATCTTTTGCACGGATTTTCTTGTGCAACATGTTTGTTTCTTTGGCAATCGCTTCGTAGTGCGCATAACGCTCAGCGAATTCTGCACCGGTCAAATCATGCAGATCAGGCGTTTCAGAAGGCGTGAATAAAGTCCATTCTGCATCTTCGAATACACGTTGCATGAACAGGTCAGGAACCCAGTTCGCAGTGTTCATGTCATGGGTACGACGACGGTCATCACCAGTGTTCTTACGCAGTTCAAGGAATTCTTCGATGTCGAGGTGCCAAGTTTCTAAGTATGCACAAACTGCACCTTTACGCTTGCCGCCCTGGTTCACCGCAACAGCTGTATCGTTCGCCACTTTCAGGAACGGAACAACACCTTGCGACTTACCATTTGTACCTTTGATGTATGAGTTCAAGGCACGAACTGGCGTCCAGTCATTACCTAAACCGCCTGCCCATTTAGACAGCATTGCGTTATCACGCATTGCGCCATAAATGTCATACAGGTCATCATCAATCGTAGTCAAGTAGCAGCTAGACAATTGTGGACGTAACGTACCTGAGTTAAACAGGGTAGGCGTCGAAGCCATGTAGTCGAAGCTAGACAATAAGTTATAGAATTCGATTGCACGGTCTTCACGGTTTTCTTCATTGAGCGACAAGCCCATAGAAACACGCATAAAGAACAATTGCGGAAGTTCGAAACGTACACCATCTGAATGGATGAAGTAACGGTCAAATAAGGTTTGCAGACCCAGGTAAGTAAACTGGTTAGAACGTTCCGGTTGAATCGCAGCAGCCAGTTTCGCCAGGTCAAAGTTCAACAATTCTGGAGAAAGCAGCTCAAGCTCAATCCCTTTTTTCAGGTAAGTTTCCAGCGCATCGCCTTCAACTGTATCTACAGGTAGACCCAGGAATTTCAAACCAGTCGCAACCAGGTCATCACGCAATAAACGTGCAGTCACATACGTATAGTTAGGCTCTTGCTCGATACGGGTACGGGTCGCCATCATCATCGTGGTCGAGATGTCAGACTCTTTTACGCCGTTGTACAAGTTTTTCACAGTCTCATCGACAATGGCTTGTACATCAATCCCTTCAAGGCCTTCTGCTGCTTTAGTAACATGCGCAGTTAAAGCACTTAAATCTAGTGGCTTGAGTTTGCCTTCAGCATCGGTAATTTGCAGGGTCGGGTGATGATGAGCACCTAACTGTTTACGGGCTTCAGAACGTTGTTCACGGTAAATGACATAAGAGCGTGCAACTTTCTGTTCGCCCGTACGCATTAGCGCAAGTTCAACTTGGTCTTGAATTTCTTCAATATGAATCGTTCCGCCAGAAGGTAAACGACGTTTAAAGGTATTTAATACCATTTCCGTCAGTTGCTCGATACGATCATGGATCCGGCTCGAGTCAGCGCTTTGTTGGCCTTCAACCGCCAAAAACGCTTTACCAATTGCGACAGAAATTTTTTCTGCATCAAAAGCGGCAACATCACCGGTGCGTTTAATCACCTGAAGTTGACCAGGAGTTGAAGTGATTACGCTCATGTTAGCATAGCTCCGTTGTCATCTATTTTTATGTTTATAGACCGTTTGAACTGGGCAAAATTCATGCCACAGTGTTTGAGGAATAAACACAAGACCTAGTGGTTTTAAAATTAATTGAACACAAGATACGGGAAAATTTAGGGTAGATCAATATTGACATTTAGCTAAATATTTTTCTTAAGTTGTGCTTTAATCCTTGTAAAAATATCGCTATTTTTATTGATTTTTGTATAAGCCTTATCAGGCAAGGCATAGCATAACAAAGTCAAAAGAAAGTGCTTATAGATAACACTGTGGATAACTAAAAAGTGCTAAATCAAGCAGTCATATTTTGTCCATGTAATAGTTGTGTAAATCGCAAATCAGATCTAAGCCACTGTTTCAAGCATAATTGTCCAAAAAATGCACGATAAAATATTACAAAATGCTATCTTGATGTATCAGTTTGGTGAACGCTATCTTGTTTACAATGTAAACGTGTGTATATTGCAAGCATATTAAAAACGTATCTATTGGATTTCAAAAGGATACGCCTATAGCGTAGATCCACCAAATAAGGGGCAATACATGAGCCAAGAAGAAAAGTTACCCAAGATTTTAATTGTTGAAGATGATGAGCGTCTTGCTCGTTTAACACAAGAATACCTCATCCGTAATGGTCTTGAGGTTGGGGTAGAGCCGGATGGCAACCGTGCTATTCGTCGTATTATTGCTGAGCAACCAGACATGGTGGTTCTAGATGTCATGTTGCCAGGTGCTGATGGTTTGACCATCTGTCGTGAAGTGCGTCCACATTACCATCAACCGATTTTGATGTTGACTGCGCGTACTGAAGACATGGATCAGGTTTTGGGTCTGGAAATGGGTGCAGATGACTATGTCGCTAAACCAGTTCAGCCGCGTGTATTGCTGGCGCGTATCCGTGCATTGTTGCGTCGTACTGACAAGGTGCCTGAAGATGAAGTGGCACAGCGCATCGAATTTGATGATCTGGTCATCGACAATGGCGGCCGTTCAGTGACCTTAAATGGCGATCTGGTTGATTTTACCAGTGCAGAATATGACCTGTTATGGTTACTTGCATCGAATGCTGGCCGTATTCTCTCGCGCGAAGATATTTTCGAGCGTTTACGTGGTATCGAATATGATGGTCAAGACCGTTCAATCGATGTGCGTATTTCTCGTATCCGTCCAAAAATCGGTGACGATCCAGAAAATCCGAAGCGTATTAAAACAGTACGTAGTAAGGGTTATCTTTTTGTTAAAGAGACCAATGGTCTTTAAGCAAATGTGGTTTGTTGCTTGAACAAGCAGGATAAATTATAGGTGTTTAAACACAGTATATTTTTGCGTATATACGCAGGACTCGTCATTCTTGTCGTCTTGGTGGCGGTGTTCGGCTATTTGTTGGTACAGATTATCAACTATCAGCGTGCGCAAGAATATCGCGAATCCCTGACTGATGGTATGGCATATATCATCAGTGAGGGGGTTGCACGCCAGCCAAATCTCCAGCAAAAAATGGATTGGGTTTCTGATGCCTCCGATTTGCTGGAATTGCCCATTCACTATGTAGAAGCCAGCAAGGTCGACATTACCCGTGCTGAAGGGCGCCGTATTGCCGAACGAAAAGCGGTGGTGCGTTGGGACGCCGAATCGGGTATTGCCTATATTGTAGTTGGGCTGCGCGATGACCCGGGTCATTACCTTTATATTAAGGCCGACAGTATTACTGAGCGCCAGATGAAGGCCTTACCAGTCTTTATCCTGGATTATCTGGTCTACTATCCAGGTCAGGAAAAAGAATACCTGGCTCGTATTCAGGATTATTTTTCTTATCCGGTTTCCATCGAAAACGTCCAGAATCTACCTTTGGACTCCGAGCAAATCGGACGTCTGCGTCTGGACCATAGCATCATTTTATACCGCGACAATGCCTCTATTCGTGGTACCACGATTTCAATTATTTCACCGATTCCTGGTTCGACTTCGCAAGTATTGGTCATGGGGCCGGTATCCTTGTTTAACTGGATGCCATTCCAGTTGGCGACCGGTATTACCTTATTAAGCCTTTTTGTGTTGAGTCTGGGTGTTTATGGTCTTCTGGTTCCGATGCAGCGTAAGTTGCGTGAAGTCAGCTACGCCTTAAACAAAATGAAATCGGGTAACATGTCATTACGTCTTCCTGTGGAAGGTAGTGATGAGATGTCTACACTGGCGTCTAGCTATAACAATATGTCAGATCATATCCAGCGTTTGATCGAAGCACAGCGTGAGTTGATGCGTGCGGTGTCGCATGAGTTGCGTACACCGGTGGCGCGAATCCGCTTTGGTGTGGAAATGATGGCAGATGAAGATGACTACGATTATCGTCTGCAACAGGTGGAGCAGATTGATAAAGATATTGAAGCGCTGAATACCTTGATTGATGAGATCATGACCTATGCCAAACTGGAACAGGGCATGCCGTCGATTGAGTTTGAGCAAATCGATCTGTATGACGTACTGAATCAGGTGGCACAAGAAACTGAAGCGCTGAAAACCCAGAAAATCATCGAATTACATCCAATGCCTGTTGCGGTCACAGTAGAGGCGGAGCGTCGTTATCTGCATCGTGTAATTCAGAATCTGGTCGGCAATGCTGTACGTTATTGCGATAATAAAATCTTGATTAGCGGCGGTCTGGATCAGGATGGTCAGGCCTATGTTTGCGTTGAAGATGACGGGCCGGGGATTCCAGAAATAGATCGTGCCCGCATTTTTGATGCCTTTGCCCGACTGGATGATAGCCGTACCCGTGCGTCGGGTGGTTATGGTTTAGGTTTGTCGATTGTCAGCCGGATTGCGTACTGGTTTGGTGGCACGATTCAGGTGGATCAAAGTCCGACGCTGGGTGGTGCGCGTTTTACCATGACCTGGCCGGCACAACGTTATGTCAAGAAGAGTAAGCGCAAAATGCTGGAAAAAAAGCCAGAGGAAGCGAGTGATCATTTAGCTTGATATTGTGTAAATGATTTTGGTCATAAAAAAACGATGCATCAGCATCGTTTTTTATTGGAAGAGATTTTATTCCTGAATGGTCGCATCAGGTTCAATGAGTGATTTGCCCTCTTTTAAGCTTTGTAGCGCTTCAGGATTAAAGTCGATCAACAGTTTGGTATTTTTCGCATCGACGTTATAGCGTTGAATCAGTTTCTGGTCACCAGATAACGTTTCGACTTTATATTCGTCAGCGATATTCATAATGCCATCCAGATTGATGCTGGAAGAAGCGTGGTCCTCTTGAAAAAGTGCATGGATGTCACGTAAGTCAAAAGCGGCCTGGCTTATATTAGGATTTTTCTGGATGTAATTTTCTATATGGCGAACCAGTAATTGAGCAAATAAAAAATAATTCGGCTTATGCGAAAAGCGTAGAGACATGCAAGGACTCCTTATTGTTACTTTATTAATGTCATGATGTGGTTTAGAAATAGAAATAACATATTCTGAATCAGTCCGTTGAGCATGTTGCAAAAAGACACAATTGCCAATCTAAGATTAGCAAGTGGCTATAGGGGTCAAATCAGCAGTTAAATGTAAAAAATCACATTAAATCTCAAGTTAAATCAAATGGTTTGAAAGGAAAAATAGTTGTTAAAATAAGTTTTTATCCGATTTAACTTGGATTCAATAGTGAAAAGGACTATATCTAAATGGGTGGGCGAGAAAAGCAGCTCATCGATCAGCCTATTTTCTGCTAGCGCTATTTATAGAAAAATTAATAGATAATTAAAATTTAATTTGGGAAAACGATTAAAACGAATTCTGAATGATTAAAGTCAAATTAAATGCTGAAATGTCTAAAAAATCATCCCAAAGACTAAGGTTTATAAACTAGCAAGTGAAATCCAAAATCAGGTACAATTGGCGGGATTAATTTTGTGTTTGGTGTATTTGAAGGCCAATACATACATTCTTTGTTAACAAATAGGCCTGCCAGGAGTTATCCCCGCATGAGTGCTATTACTCCATACGAATGGGCAATTATTGCCTTCGTGATCGGCGTTACATTTTTATGCGTCTTTATGCTGACTGTCCCATTACTCCTCGGGGGTAAATCATGGGGCCGTGCCAAGCAGGAGCAGTTTGAGTCAGGTGTAGTTAGCGCAGGTGGAGCTCGTATCCGCTTGTCTGCAAAGTTCTATTTAGTTGCAATTTTCTTCGTGGTGTTTGATTTAGAAGCACTTTATCTATATGCATGGGCGGTTTCTGTTCGTGAAGTAGGTTGGATTGGTTTTGCAACTGCAGCTATCTTTATCATAGTTTTACTTGTTGGTTTGATTTACGAATTATCGACAGGCGCACTCAATTGGGCACCTTCAGACAGACGTAAGGCAGCAGGAATTAAAGCTAAGATTGGTTCGCCAAATATGGATCTTGCAGAAATTACGCGCTTCAACTCGGTTGAAGAATTGGTGATGGATCCAACGGGTCAAATCCCGGCTCAATCATCTGGTTTTGTGAAAAAGTCACAAACTCAATTATCTGATAAGGAGTAAGACGGGATGAAATATACATTAACCCGTGCGAATCCGAATGCTGATCAATATCCACTTCAGGAACGTATTGTTGTAGAAGATCCGTTGCTAGAAGAAGAAGTGAATAAAAATGTATTCATGACTCGCTTAGAGGATGTGGTACATACAGCAGTCAACTGGGGTCGTAAAAACTCAGTTTGGCCATTTAACTTTGGTACATCTTGCTGCTACGTGGAATATGCAACGACCTTGACCGGCGTGCATGACTTGTCACGTTTTGGTGCCGAGGTTATCCGTGCTTCACCGCGTCAGGCGGACTTAATGATTGTGGCGGGTACTTGCTTCGTAAAAATGGCGCCAGTAATTCAGCGTTTGTACGAACAGATGCTTGAACCGAAATGGGTCATTTCAATGGGTGCATGTGCTAACTCAGGTGGTATGTACGATATTTATTCAGTCGTACAAGGTGTGGATAAAATTATCCCGGTCGATGTGTATATTCCAGGTTGCCCACCACGTCCTGAAGCTTTGATTCAGGCATTGATGCTGTTGCAAGACCAGATTCAACTAGAGCGTCGTCCGCTTTCTGCGGTGATCGGTGATGATCTTAAGCCAGTGTATAAGCCAAAGATGATGCCGGAACGTGACCGTAAGAAAGACCAGCGTGTTGCTGTGAAGAACTTACGCTCTATGGATGAAATTAAATAATTTAAACGACAGGTTGTTTTGTTGTGCACCCGCTATGGGTGTAGTTGTCGTTTAGGTTGACTGAATTTGTATTAAATAGGAAGCCAAGCCAATGGCTGAAACTGACATTGCTATGCCAGAATCAACGCCTGTTGATTCACGCCCAGCATTTGCCATCATTGAAGAACTCAAAACCAAATTTGGTGAGAACTTCTTTGTGCAAACGACTTTCGAGGATTTCCCGACAGTCTGGGTTGAGCGCGCACGTGTACAAGAAGTTTTAATGTTCTTGCGTACAGTGTCACGTCCTTACGTGATGTTGTTCGACCTGTCAGCGGTAGATGAGCGTCTGCGTACGCACCGCGACGGTTTACCTGCGTCTGACTTCACCGTGTTCTATCACTTGTTGTCGCTCGAGCGTAATACTGACATTCGTATTAAAGTTGCCTTAGCTGAAAGCGATTTGAATCTTCCAACGGCAACCAATATCTGGCCAAATGCCAACTGGTACGAACGTGAAGCTTACGATATGTTCGGGATCAATTTCGAAGGGCATCCAATGCTCCGTCGTATCTTGTTGCCAACCTATTGGGAAGGTCATCCGCTACGTAAAGAATATTCTGCACGTGCGACTGAATATACGCCGTATTTGCAAGATAAAGCCAAACAGGACTACGAACAGGAACATCTTCGTTTCGTCCCTGAAGATTGGGGTATGAAGCGCGGCAATGCCGATGAAGACTTCATGTTCCTGAACTTGGGTCCGAACCATCCATCTGCGCACGGTGCCTTCCGTGTGATTTTGCAGTTGGACGGTGAAGAAGTGAAAGACTGTGTGCCTGATATCGGTTATCACCACCGTGGTGTGGAAAAGATGGCTGAACGTCAAACCTGGCATTCATTCATTCCATATACAGACCGTGTTGACTACTTAGGTGGTTGTGCGCAAAACATGCCTTACGTGCTTGGCGTAGAGCAAATGGCCGGTATTACTGTACCTGACCGTGCGCAATGTATCCGCGTGATGATGTCTGAACTGTTCCGTATCAATAACCACTTGCTGTTCATTGGTACTGCGATTCAGGATGCCGGCGGTATGACGCCAGTCTTCTACATGTTTGCTGACCGTCAAAAAATCTATGACGCGATTGAAGCGATCACCGGTTACCGTATGCATCCAGCATGGTTCCGTATTGGTGGTACCGCACATGACCTTCCAAACAACTGGCAGCACCTGATCCGTGAAATCCTGGATTGGATGCCGAAACGTTTGAAGGAATACCATACTGCAGCGCTGAAAAACTCGGTATTTGTGGGTCGTACCCGTAATGTTGCGCAATACGATGCAAAATCTGCATTGGCTTGGGGTGTAACAGGTACAGGTCTACGCGCTACAGGTATCGACTTTGACGTACGTAAATACCGTCCATATAGCGGTTATGAAAATTACGACTTCGAAGTACCGGTTGAGTACGAAGGCGATGCCTATGCACGTGTCATCGTTCACTACCGTGAAATCGAAGAATCACTGAAAATTATCAAACAATGTTTAGATAATATGCCGTCTGGTGCGTACAAAGCAGACCATCCACTGGCTGTTCCACCACCAAAAGACAAGACATTACAAGATATTGAAACCTTGATTACGCACTTCCTGAGCGTATCTTGGGGTCCTGTAATGCCGGCGGGTGAAGCATCTGTGATGGCGGAAGTGGTGAAAGGCGCGTCGAACTACTACTTGACTTCAGACAAGTCAACCATGAGTTACCGTACCCGTATCCGTACACCAACCTTCACGCATTTACAGCAAATGCCTTCTGTGATTAACGGCAGCCTAATGTCTGACTTAATCATTTATTTAGCGACCATTGACGTCGTAATGGCTGACGTGGATCGCTAAGGGGTAAACGCATTATGATGATTTTGACTGATAAAAAGCCACGTGTGAATGTTGAAGGAATTTTGACTGCGGACGAAATTCACGATATCGAACATCACATGGGGCACTACCCATACCCACGTGCAGCGTGTCTAGATGCGCTGAAGTGTGTACAACGCCGTAATGGCTGGGTAGATGATGCGCAAATGAATGCCATCGCACAAATGCTGAGCATGAGCGTTGCAGACCTTGAAGGTGTGGCAACGTTCTATAACCGTATTTACCGTCAGCCGGTCGGTCGTCACGTAATTTTATTATGTGATTCGATTGCGTGTTTCTTGATGGGTGCGGAAACTTTGGCAGAAGCATTCCAGCGCGAATTAGGCATTCAGTTTGGTCAAACGACTGCAGATGGTCGTTTCACTTTGCTGCCAATTTGCTGTCTGGGCAACTGTGACAAAGGTCCAACCTTAATGATTGATGAAGACACGCACGGTCTGGTTGAAGTGACTTCGGTGAAACAGCTGTTGGAGAAGTATGTATGAATACTGAACCAAAACCAATTTATGGCGACGGTAACCCGGAAACGCATCCATTAACATGGCGTTTAAGCAAGCAGGCCAACGTTCGTAATGCTGATGATTACGAAGCGCTGGAAGGTTATGCAGGCTTTAAAAAAGCCCTGTCTATGTCGCCTAAAGATGTATTGGAAGTGGTTAAGGCAGCGACTGTTAAAGGTCGTGGTGGTGCAGGCTTCCCGGCAGGCATTAAATGGTCACTTATGGCGCCAAATGACAACTCGGGTCCACGTTACCTGATTTGTAATGCCGATGAGATGGAACCAGGTACCTTTAAAGACCGTTTGTTGATGGAAGATCTTCCGCATCAATTGATCGAAGGGATGCTGATTGCGGGTTATACGCTTGAAGCAACACACGGTTATATCTTTATCCGTGGCGAGTACATTGAAGCTGCTCAGTACTTAAATGAAGCACTTGAGCAAGTTCGTGCCAAAGGTTACTTAGGGGATAACATCCTCGGTACAGGCTGGAACTTCGAGTTACACGTGCATACCGGTGCGGGTCGTTATATCTGCGGTGAAGAAACTGCATTGATTAACTCGCTAGAAGGTCGCCGTGCCAACCCGCGTACCAAACCGCCATTCCCGCAAGTTGCAGGTGCTTGGGGTCGTCCTACGATTGTTAACAACGTAGAGACTTACAACAACTTACCAGCCATCATGCTGCGTGGTCCTGAATGGTATATCAACTTGTCTGCGGGTAAGTCGAAAGATCCAGGCACCAAGATTTATGGTGCATCAGGTAAGGTGAAATTCCCGGGTCTATGGGAGCTTCCATTTGGTACAACAGCACGTGAAGTGATTGAAGACCATGCGGGTGGTATGCGTGACGGCTTAAAGCTGAAAGCATGGTTACCGGGTGGTGCATCAACTGACTTCTTGGCTGCCGAGCATATTGATCTTCCTATGGATGCGGAAAGCATCATGAAAGCAGGTTCGCGTTTAGGAACTTGCTTATTGATGGTGGTAGATGAAGCCCAATGTATGGTTTCAGCGACACGTAACCTAGAAGAATTCTTTGCACGCGAATCATGTGGTTTCTGTACGCCTTGCCGTGATGGCTTACCTTGGGCTGTGAAAGCGCTGAAAGCACTGGAAGATGGCACAGGTAAGAAAGAAGATATCGATCACTTACAAGAACTGACTCGTAAGCTTTGGATTGGTAAAACTTTCTGTGCCCACGCACCGGGTGCAATGGAGCCGCTTATGGGCGCACTCAAATATTTCCGTGGCGAATTTGAAGCGAAGGTTGTGAATGCCGCCGCTCAAACCAGCAACGTAGAACAAGCTTAAGGAATTCGACTATGGCTACAATTCATGTCGATGGCAAATCGTATGAAGTCAACGGCTCGGAAAACTTGCTACAAGCATGTTTGAGTCTTGGCATTGATATCCCATATTTTTGTTGGCATCCATCCTTAGGTTCTGTCGGTTCTTGCCGTCAATGTGCCGTGACTCAGTACGCGAATCCAGAAGATACGCGTGGCCGTTTAGTCATGTCATGTATGACGCCAGCATCTGACAATACCTACATCTCGATTGAAGACAAAGAAGCCAAAGATTTCCGTGCTTCGATTGTTGAATTCTTGATGACCAACCATCCGCACGACTGTCCAGTCTGTGAAGAAGGGGGTCACTGTCATTTACAAGATATGACTGTAATGACGCAGCATGACCGTCGTCGCTACCGTTTCACGAAGCGTACCCATTACAACCAGGAGCTTGGCTCATTCATTTCTCACGAAATGAACCGTTGTATCGCGTGTTACCGTTGTGTGCGTTATTACAAAGACTACGCAGGTGGTACGGACTTCGGCGTGTATGCCAATGCATCACGTGTGTACTTCGGTCGTCCTGAATCAGGTACTTTAGAGTCTGAATTCTCGGGCAACCTGACTGAAGTATGTCCAACAGGTGTATTCACCGACAAAACTCATTCGGCTCGCTACAACCGTAAATGGGACATGCACTATGCGCCAAGCGTATGCCAAGGCTGTTCTTCAGGTTGTAACATCTCTCCGGGTGAGCGTTATGGCGAACTTCGCCGCGTAGAAAACCGTTATAACGGTGAAGTCAACCAGTACTTCCTATGCGACAAAGGCCGTTTCGGTACAGGTTATGTGAACCGTGAGGACCGTCCGCGTCAACCACAATTCCGTCAAGGTGCAACTGTTGAAACTGTTTCAGTGGATGCAGCACTAGACACGGTCATTGCAAATATCCAGGGCAAAAAAGTATTGGGTATTGGTTCACCGCGTGCATCACTTGAATCAAACTTCGCACTTCGTGAGTTGGTGGGTCAAGAGAACTTCTCAACAGGTCTATCTCAAAAAGAACAGAATCTGGTTGAGTTGGCAGCTTCTATCATGCAAACCGAGGGTGTTTACAACCCGAACATGCGTGAAATTGAAAGCTACGATGCTGTGTTAATTTTGGGTGAAGACCTCACACAAACTGCGCCACGTATGGCTTTATCTGTTCGCCAGGCTGCGAAAAATAAAGGCAAAGAGATGGCGGCAGAGCGCCGTACGCAAGAATGGTTAGCTGAGCCGGTACAACGTATTGCCCAAGATGCAAAATCTCCGATTTACATCCTGGCTGCGACACAAACCCGTTTGTCTGATGTTGCTGAAGGCGAAGTGGTTGCTTCTCCAAACGACATCGCGCGTTTAGGTTTTGCGGTTGCTGCAGCAGTTGCTGGTGAAACGATTCTTGGTTTAGATGACGATGCCAAAGCATTTGCACAAACCATTGCGGACACTTTAAAAGCTGCGAAGAAACCACTGATTATCTCGGGTACAAGCTTGCAAGATCCTGCCATTATGGAAGCTGCTGCACAAGTTGCACAGAATCTGGGTAATGCAGGTCTGACTTTGACGGTTCCTGAAGTGAACTCGATGGGTATGGCAATCTTTGGTGGTCAAAGCCTAGAGCAAGCATTTGCACAAGATTACGATACTGTGATTGTGGTTGAAAACGACCTTTACCGTCGTCTTCCTGCTGCACAGGTCGATGCTGCACTTGCAGGTAAAGATGTGATCGTACTGGATCACTCTGAAACTGCAACAGTGAAAAAAGCCGACATCGTACTTTCTGCTGCATCGTTTGCTGAAGGTGATGGTACTGTCGTTTCTCAAGAAGGCCGTGCACAACGTTTCTACCAAGTGTATGACCCAAGCTACTACAATCCTGAATTGGCGATCAAGGAATCTTGGCGCTGGTTACACGCTCTGGAAACAGGCGTAAAAGGCAAAGCGATTTCTTGGACTTTACTGGATGATGTGATCGAGTCAGTGGCGAAAAACGTTCCTGCGCTTGAAGGCATTCTGGATGTTGCACCTGATGCGGGCTTCCGTGTTCATGGCTTGAAAGTGGCACGTGAACCACGTCGTTACTCAGGTCGTACTTCAATGCGTTCGCCATTGTCTGTACATGAGCCGAAACAGCCTACAGATAAAGACTCCGCATTAACATTCTCGATGGAAGGTTATGTCGGAGATCAGACTCCATCTCCACTGGTTCCATTTGCATGGTCTGCAGGCTGGAACTCGCCACAAGCTTGGAACAAGTTCCAGGAAACTGTGGGTGGTTCACTGAAAGGTGGTGATTCAGGCGTTCGTTTATTCGACCGTTTGGCAAAACGTCCGGCACGTACATTCGTTGCACCGGCACCTGTTCTGGTCAATGCTGAAAGCTTCCGTCTAGTACCGATGCACCATATTTTTGGTTCAGGTGAATTTACCATCAAAACACCAGCGATGGAAACACGTATTCCTGAAGCGGTATTTGCAGTGGGTGAGCAGGATGCAGCGCGCCTGAATGTTCAAGATGGTCAGACAATCACGGTGAAAGCAGGTGAGACGTCAATCGTTCTTCCAGTTCAAGTGATTGAATATTTACCGACAGGTTATATTGGCTACCCAATTGGTCTGGCACCGACGGTATCTCTTGCAGAGCCTGTTTCAGTCGCGGTAGGAGTGTAATTCATGGAACAAGAATTAATCCGTCAAACGCCGCTGTGGGCTGAAAACTGGCCAATTGCCTATTCAGTCATTCAAGCGATTGTGATCTTGCTGGTTGTAGTACTGATCGCTGCGTTGATGTCTTTTATTGAACGTCGTTTACTCGGCTTGTGGCAAGACCGTTACGGTCCGAACCGTGTTGGTCCGGGTGGTATGTTCCAGATTGTTGCCGACATGCTGAAAATCATGTTCAAGGAAGACTGGACACCTAAGTTTGCTGACAAATTGACTTTCCGTATGGCGCCAGCAGTTGCGATGGCAACTGCGGTGCTGTCGTTCATGGTTATTCCTGTATCACCTTATTTAGGTGTAGCAGACATGAACATCGGCCTGTTGTTCTTTATGGCAATGGCGGGTATTGCAGTTTATGCAGTCCTATTCGGTGGCTGGTCATCAAACAACAAATATGCCTTACTGGGTGGTTTACGTTCTGCGGCTCAGACCATTTCTTATGAAGTGTTCTTGGGTATCTCGTTGATGGGTGTGGTGGCAATTGCCGGCTCATTCAACATGCGTGAAATCGTTGAAGCGCAAAAAGATGTTTGGTTTGTAATTCCCCAGTTCCTGGGTTTCTTGATCTTCGTGGTTGCGGGTGTTGCGGTAACGCATCGTCATCCATTTGACCAACCAGAAGCAGAACAGGAACTGGCAGAAGGTTACCATGTTGAATACGGCGGTATGAAGTGGGGGATGTTCTTCGTTGCGGAATACGTCAACGTGGTACTGATCTCTGCATTGATCGTGACGTTATTCTTCGGTGGCTGGCTTGCGCCATTCAACCTTGATATTCCGTTCCTTCCAGCAGCATTCTGGTTCATTATCAAAACAGCATTCTTTGTAATGATGTTTGTACTGGCGCGTGGTTCATTAATGCGTCCACGTTATGACCAGGTGATGAACTTTGGTTGGAAAATTTGCTTGCCATTGGCGTTGGTTAACCTTTTGGTAACTGGTGCTGTGATTCTGATGAATCAGGCCTAAGACAGCAGGGAGAACAAAATGTTTAAATTTCTAGCTGGATTCGGGTCAATCGTTCGTTCGTTGTGGATGGTGTTCAGCCACGCAACACGTAAACGTGACACCATTTTATATCCGGAAGTGCCGGCCGAAGAAATCGTGCCACCACGTTTCCGTGGTCGTATTGTATTAACGCGTGACCCTGATGGCGAAGAGCGTTGTGTCGCATGTAACCTGTGTGCGGTTGCCTGTCCGGTAGGCTGTATTTCATTACAAAAAGCAGAACGTGAAGATGGTCGCTGGTATCCGGAATTTTTCCGTATCAACTTCTCGCGTTGTATTTTCTGCGGTATGTGTGAAGAAGCGTGTCCAACCACTGCGATTCAGATGACCCCGGACTTCGAGCTTGGCGAATATGTTCGTCAGGACTTGGTCTATGAAAAAGAACACCTGCTGATTTCTGGTCCTGGTAAATATCCTGACTATAACTTCTACCGTGTCACCGGTATGGCAGTTGCTGGTAAGGACAAAGGTCAAGCACAGCGTGAAAGTGCACCTGTTGATGTACGGAGTCTATTACCATGATGTGGCCATTTTATTTAATGGCCCTCGTGGCCATTGTCTCTACGGTTCGCGTGGTCACTAACGCGAATCCGGTACATGCTTTATTAAGTCTGATCGTGTCATTGCTTGCAGTCGCAGGCATGTTCCTGATCGTGGGTGCACCATTCGCTGGTGCGCTGGAAGTGATTGTTTATGCGGGCGCGATCATGGTGTTGTTCGTGTTCGTAGTGATGATGCTGAACCTGGGTGAGCAGACCGTTGAACAAGAACGCAAATGGTTGACCTCATCGGCTTGGGCTTATCCGGCGTTGATGAGCTTCCTGATCGGCTTGGTACTGGTATGGGTATTAAACTCTGATTACACACAAGCTTCACTGGTAATGGGTACAGAAATGGTGGGCCCGAAAGCAGTGGGTCAAGCACTCTTTACGCAATACTTGTTGTTGGTTGAAGTTGCCGCGATGTTATTGCTTGCTGCCCTGGTAGCTGCATTCCATTTAGGTAAACGTGAACCAGATGCAGAAGAGGAAAAAGAATAATGGGCAACATCCCTTTAGAGCATGGTTTGATCGTTGCATCTATTCTCTTTGCACTGGGTTTTTACGGTGTAATGGTGCGACGCAACCTACTATTTATTTTAATGAGCCTTGAAATCATGATGAACGCTGCTGCTTTAGCGTTCGTCCTGGCGGGCAGTGCATGGGCACAGCCAGATGGTCAGATCATGTTTATCCTGATCCTGACGCTTGCTGCGGCAGAGGCTTGTATTGGTCTTGCGATCGTCCTTCAGTTCTATCATCGCTTCCATCACCTGGATGTGGATGCTGCTAGTGAGATGCGCGGATGAGTTATTTATATCTAACAATTTTATTTCCGCTCATTGGTTTTGTCCTGTTAGCGGCGGGGCGCAACAAGCTTCCGGAATCTGTTGCAGCGATGATTGGTGTGGGTGCAGTCGGTTTATCTGCACTGTTCGCACTGATTGCAGGTATGGACTTTGTGAATAATGGTTCAACTGCAGTTGTGCAACATCTCTGGACCTGGTTCAGTGTTGGCAGTTTTGCTCCGGGCATCAGCTTGCAGCTGGATGGCTTGTCTTTATTGATGCTGGGCATGGTCACTGGTGTGGGTTTCTTAATTCACATCTTTGCATCATGGTATATGCGCGGTGAAGAAGACTTTGCACGTTTCTTCTCTTACTTCAACCTGTTCGTTGCCAGCATGTTATTGCTGGTATTGGGTGACAACCTGGCGTTGTTATTCTTGGGTTGGGAAGGCGTAGGTCTGTGTTCATACCTGTTGATCGGTTATTACTACCAGAACCCGGCAAACGGTCTGGCGGCAATCAAGGCATTTACTGTGACCCGTATTGGTGACGTATTCCTGCTGATTGCCATGTTCCTGATCTTCCAGCAATTCGGTACCTTGAACATTCAGTACATCGTCGAAAATGCGGCGACTGTAATGGCGCAAAGTTCTTCATTGACCATCTGGACAGCATTGCTCTTATTCTTGGGTGCGGCAGGTAAATCTGCACAGATCCCGTTACAAACATGGTTAGCCGATGCGATGGCAGGTCCGACACCTGTTTCTGCATTGATCCATGCTGCAACAATGGTAACAGCCGGTGTTTACCTGTGCTGCCGTCTGTTCGCAGTCTTTGAACTTGCACCAGAAGTGATGGTATTTATTTCGATCACAGGTGCGGTGACCTTGCTTGTGGCTGGTTTTGCTGCACTGGTTCAAACCGACATCAAACGTATTCTGGCATACTCAACCATGAGTCAGCTCGGTTATATGTTTATGGCGGTAGGTGCTGAAGCATACCAGGCAGGTCTGTTCCATATGCTGACTCACGCATTCTTCAAGGCATTATTGTTCTTGTCGTCTGGTGCGGTGATTCTGGCTTACCATCACGAACAAAACATCTTCAAGATGGGCGGTCTGTTCTACAAGAACAAATTCCTGTTTGCATGTTTCGCGATTGGTGGCGGTGCATTGGCAGCGATTCCATTCCTGACCATTGGTTTCTTCTCCAAAGATGCGATTCTTGCTGCAGTCTGGACGCAAAGTCATATTGCTGGTTTGCCAGTATATAACACGCTGTACTGGGTGGGTGTTGCAGGTGCATTCTTAACGTCTATTTATACATTCCGTTTAATCTGGGTTGTATTCTTCGGCAAAGAAAACACGCCTTATCATGAAATCAAAGGTGCAACTTACTGGGCGCCACTGGCGATTCTTGCTGTACTTTCAACAGGTCTGGCGATCGTATTAAAAGCACCGGTAATGAGCATTCTGGATGCTGCACAAATTCCAGCCTTCATTATTCCTGAAGCGCTTGAAGCAGGTGCACATGGTGCTGAATACATCGCAATTGCTGTTGCTTTGACAGGTCTTGCAGTGGGTGTCGTGCTGTTCGCTTTTGCTTACAATGCAGTCAAACGTTTTGCAGCCACTTCTGTAGGTGCTGGCCTGGTCAACATCTGCCGTAATGCATTAGGTTTCGATACGCTGTATGACATCATTTTCGTGAAGCCATATTTATTGTTCGCGAAGATCTTTGGTCGTGATCCAATTGATGGCCTATGGCTGGTACTTCCTGCACTTGTTAAAGGTGGTCACAGCTTTACAAGTTCACGTCAAACCGGTTCACTGCGTGAATATGCATCTAGTATGGGGCTCGGTGTCGTTGTCCTACTGATGATCTTGATCGTGATTCAGGTCGTGGGGAAATAAAATGGAAGCTCCAAACAATATTATTTTGCCGGCTCTGATCCTCATTCCGTTCATTGCAGGTTTCATATGCTGGTTGGTCGATAAACTCGACCAACACTTACCGCGTTATATCGCGCTGATCGGTATGCTGGTGACGTTGGTTTTGACCATCGTCCTTTGGCAGACTGGTACCTATAACTATGAATTAGGCGGTGCTACACCTTCGTGGGCTGCCGAATTCAAATTGCCTTGGATTCAAACCCTGGGCATTAACATTCACTTAGCAGTGGATGGTTTATCACTTCTTATGGTTGGCTTGACTGCACTCCTGGGTGTATTGGCAGTAGGCTGTTCATGGGGCGAGATTCAAAAGAACGTTGGTTTCTTCCACTTGAACCTTTTATGGTCTTTAGGTGGTGTCATCGGTGTGTTTCTGGCGATTGACTTATTCCTGTTCTTCTTCTTCTGGGAGATGATGCTGGTGCCGATCTACTTCCTGATTGCCCTTTGGGGTCATAAAGGGGCAGAGGGCAAGTCACGTGTTTATGCAGCTAACAAGTTCTTCATTTACACGCAGGTTGCCGGTTTGGTGATGCTGATTGGTATCCTTGGTCTGGTGACTGTGGGCTATACCATGACTGGCGAAATCCGTTTCGACTACAACTATCTATTAGGTGTAGCGAATACGCTTGACGCTCAGGCGCCAGCGGTGGCTTATGCATTCATGATCTGTTTATTCATCGGTTTTGCGGTAAAACTTCCAGTTTTCCCATTACACGGCTGGTTACCAGATGCGCATGCGCAAGCACCAACAGCGGGTTCTGTCGATCTTGCAGGTATCTTGATTAAGACTGCGGCGTACGGTTTATTACGTTTCGTGATTCCGTTCTTCCCGGCAGCGTCTGCACAGTTTGCAGACTTCGCAATCATCCTGGGTTTAATCGGTATTTTCTACGGTGCTTGGTGTGCTTTCCAGCAAACCGATATGAAACGCTTGTTGGCTTATACCTCTATTTCACACATGGGCTTCGTTTTACTTGCGATCTACGCAGGTAACATCCTGACCTTCCAGGGTCTGATGATCATGATGTTGGCACATGGTATTTCATCTGCTGCGCTGTTCATTATGTGTGGTCAGGTATATGAGCGTGTGCATACGCGTGATATGCGTTTGATGGGTGGTATGCGTGGTCAATTCCCTTATCTTGCATTCTTCCTGATGTTCTTCGTTGCGGCGCTTGTAGGTATTCCAGGTCTAGGTAACTTCATTGGTGAGTTCCTGATCCTGATGGGTGCTTATGCGAAATTCCCGGCGTTTACCATTCTTGCGGCAATCAGCTTGGTATTTGCGGGTCTGTACGGTCTGATCCTGATTCACAAAGCCCTGTTTGGTGTACCAAATGAAGCGCAACAGCAGCACTATACAAATCCATTAAAAGATCTAAATGCACGTGAAATCGCATTATTGTTGATCTGTGCGTTTGGTCTACTTTGGCTTGGTCTATATCCACAAAGCTTCCTTGACGTTTCTAACTCAAGCATGGCGTGGTTAGCGAATAGCTACATTCCAGTTCAAGAAGTGGTTGAAGTTGCTGATCAAGTAACGACTCAACTTGAAAATGTGGAGATCCAATAAGCCATGAACTTCACAATGTCTTTTTCTGAGATTATGCCTCTAGCACCTGTGATGATCGTGTCGTTAACTGCGATCGTCGTGATGTTGCTGACCGCAATTAAGCGTAACCATAACCTGGTGGCTACTACCACGGTGATTGGTTTAAACCTTGCTGCGTTCTATATCATTTTCGTTTTGTTGGCGGGCGTATTTGCACCTGCCAACGTGATGAATCTGTTCATCGTAGATCCATTTACGATGCTGTATCAGTTTGTGATCCTGATTGCTGCACTTGCATGTGCAACGCTATCTCACGCGTATATCGAAACCTATAAAGATAACCGTGAAGAGCTGTATATCCTGATGCTGACATCCGTTGCGGGTGCCATGCTAATGGTGGCTAGCTCACACTATGCATCATTCTTTATCAGCCTTGAGTTGATGTCGATTCCTGTATATGGCTTGTTGGCATATACACATCAACGTTCTCAATCGCTTGAAGCGGGTGTGAAATATCTGGTGCTTTCAGCAACTGCGTCAGCAATGCTGCTCATGGGTATGGCATATATTTATGCATATACAGGTACTTTAAGTTTCGTGGCTGAACCAGGCAAACTGTTTACTGTATTCAGTCAACCGGCTGTCGTGATTGGTCTGGCATTAATTGTATTTGCAGTCGCATTTAAATTATCGCTGGCACCATTCCACAAATGGACACCAGACGTATATGCTGGTGCACCAGCGCCAATCGCGACTTTCCTTGCGACTGTTGCGAAAGTAGCCATGATTGGTCTGTTTGTTCGTTATGCGTTGTCTTCGGGTCTAATTCTGGCAGACAGCTTCGTCACGATCATCTCAATTATTGCGGTTCTGTCTATCCTTGCAGGTAACTTGCTGGCGGTTCGCCAAGTGAACTTGAAACGTATCTTGGCATACTCTTCAATTGCACACTTTGGTTATTTGCTGGTTGCCATCGTAAGTTCACGTAATACGGATTTCTTACAAGTTCAAGGTTTCGCGACTTTTGAAAGTGTAAACGTCTACGTGATTACTTATGTATTAACCACGATCGGTGCGTTCGGTGTTGTTACGCTGATGTCTAGTCCGTATAACAATACGGATGAGGCGGGTAGTCTGGCTGAATACCGTGGCCTGTTCTGGCGCCGTCCAGTATTGACTGCTGTATTGACAGTGATGATGCTGTCTCTTGCAGGTATTCCTTTAACTGCCGGCTTTATCGGTAAGTTCCTGGTGATTAAAACTGCGGTTGCAGGCGAAGCCTGGTTCCTGACTGCGATGGTCATCCTGGGTTCTGGTATCGGTCTATACTACTACCTACGTGTGATGGTTGTGCTTTACATGACACCACCTGAAACACCACGTTTAGATGCGGTGAATCATTGGGGTCAAAAAGTGGGCGGTATCATGGTACTTCTTGCTGCGCTTGCGGTACTTGTGATCGGTGTCTACCCAGATCCAGTAATTGCAGTATCTAAATATGCATTCTTTGCCATGTCACCTGAATTGCAACAGTTCATTTTCACTTTGGTTCAAAGTGGTTTTAACTAATATCTGCAAAGATTGACGTTATTACAAAAAAGCCTCCATGATTGGGGGCTTTTTTATTTATACAAATCAATAAAAGCCTTTATAATAGCGGAAATTTATCTTTAACCTTTTAGGTGTTCTCCCGTGGCAATCCATGAAATCCGTCATCCACTCATTCGACATAAGCTTGGTTTACTCCGTCGTGCAGATATTAGTACCAAAAATTTCCGTGAGTTAGCTCAAGAAGTGACCATGCTTCTGACTTATGAAGCAACTAAAGACCTGCCAATGGTTGAACATGATATTGATGGCTGGAATGGTGCTGTTACAGTTGACCGTATTGCGGGTAAAAAAATCACGGTTGTGCCAATTCTACGTGCCGGTATTGGTATGCTCGACGGTTTCTTGAACCTGATTCCAAGTGCAAAAGTATCAGTACTTGGTTTAGAGCGTGATGAAGAAACTCTGGAAGCACGTACCTATTATAAAAAACTGGTTCCAGACGTACAAAACCGTATCGCGATGATCATTGATCCAATGTTGGCGACTGGTTCTTCTTTAGTGGCTGCCATTGATGTACTGAAAGCCAGCGGCTGTAAAGATATTCGTGTGATGGTTCTGGTTGCTGCACCAGAAGGCATTAAGCGTGTAGAAGCTACGCATCCGGATGTGATGATTTTTACTGCTTCTATCGATAATGGCTTAAATGAAAATGGTTATATCGTTCCAGGTCTTGGCGATGCTGGCGATAAAATCTTTGGTTCAGTTCAAAAAGACTAATTTTTGAATATGATGAAAAAAGGGGCTACTACAGCCTCTTTTTTATATAATGTAGACAGGGCATTTTCAGGATAGGACAATAGCATGAAAGATGAATTGTATCAGGGCAAAATCAAACAGTATGACCCTGCCAAAGGTTTCGGTTTTATTGGCTGCGCTGAGGGAGATGTATTCTTCCATATTTCAGACTTCCCTGCAGCAGAAGGCGAGCCAAAACGCAATGAACGCGTGAAATTTAATGTTGTTGAAAATGGCGATAAGTACAAAGCGATTAAGATTGAACGTGTCGAAGACAACTCAAAGAAAGCTAAAAAAACCAAAGTGGCGACACACAATAAATCAATTACATCGGTATTGTTAAACAACTTCCGCGGTTAATAGATAATCTTCATACTTAAATCGTGTTTAGTCACATTTAAAAAGAGGCTTTCGAGCCTCTTTTTTATAGTGCCACCGCTTACATATTCAAAGAGACAGATAACACATAAAAAATCCACCAAATAGCAACAATGCTGAGCATTTCCTTTGGCTTAGAATACAAATTAAATGAATTCTATAGAGAAAAGTGTCATGTTTACGGATGGAAAAATTAAAACTTACGATTCCGAACGTGGTATGGGTACTTTGGAGTTGGTAGGGGAAGCTCAAGAGTTAAGTTTCAAGTTATAGGATCTACCTTCGCCTGAAATTGAGCCACAAATTGGAGAGCGGCTTAAATTTAGAATCATTCCTCAACAAGAAAGCATGACCTTAGACAACATGGTACGTCTGGATATTAAAGTGCAGGATGAATTTGTGCCAGAAGTCGTCGCCTTGCAATCCTTGGCACCTACAGTTCCTGTTCCGGTACGTAATTCACTTTTCTTTAGTCCGACCCTATGGCTGGCATTGGTATCAGCTGTTGGCTTTATGATTTTTGGCGAAGTATAAATAAAAAAGATTTTTTTACTTTTAACTAGGGATCTATTCTTCCGTCATAAGATGCACTTCTAGTTTTTGTGTTTCTGCTTTAGAGAATTTTACAAAAGATTTTCGGTCTCTTTTTGATTACAATCATAAAAAATATTAGAGATAAGAGCGAATTATGTTTCAAGAGGGGAAAATCAAAACCTATAACGAAGATCGTGGTTTTGGTTTTATTCAGATCGAAGGGCAATCCAAAGATTTATTTTTTCATGTCAAAGACCTTCCCAATAAAAATATTCCGCCAAAAATTGGGGAAAAATTAAAGTTTTTAATTGTGGAAGATAATGGAAAATTTAAGGCAGATCATATTGTTCGATTGGATGTTAAAATAGAGATAAAGCGACATACTCCTCAATCTCGAGCTGCAAATACTATTCAAAGAAAGTCTGTAAGCGGGCGTGAGTATAAAGAGAAAAAAGACAAAGGGATTTAATTTTATAAATTTTCTTGTGGGTTTAGTTATTGTAACTATATTTGGTGCTATTTTTATTCCATTTATCTCGGGGATATATCAAAGAGAAACATTAAAAATGCAGGTTGCTGAAGTAACTAATACATCTCAGCTGGTGAATAACCCTAAAACAAATCATGCTGACTTATATAGTTGTGATGGTCGAAAGCATTGTTCAGAAATGCGTTCTTACGAAGAGGCGGTATTCTTTATTAATCATTGCCCTGGAACCATGATGGATGGTGATCGTGATGGCGAGCCATGTGAAGGGCAATTTAAAAATAGATGGTAATAAAAAAAGCACCTTAAGGTGCTTTTCATATTTTAACTTTCACAAAAATTCATAAAGGCTCTCAGACCTGGACCCTGATATTTCTGGCGATGTACCAGCATAAACAGCGGACGAGTCAGCGACCAGAATGGTGTATCCAGAATTACCAGTTGACCTTTTTCACGTAAAGGCTCAATCGCAAGTTTGGAAATGCAGGACATACCAATTCCGCCCGCTACAATTTTTAAAATCGCTTCATTATGACCGAGTGTTAGACGGATATTGGCATCTGGTACATCTTTCAAGATGGCATTGTCAAACACCTCACGGGTACCTGAACCTTCTTCACGCAAAATCCATTCTACAGATTTGAAATCTTCAGCGGTTAGTTCACGGTTCAATTGCGCAAGAGGGTGGTCTAGCGCACAGCACACAGCCAGCTCATCATCACGCCAATGGATACATTGCAATTGTGGCAGATGACAAGATCCTTCGATCAGGGCCAGATCCAGCTGGAACTGATTCACCGCTTCAATCATTTGACGGGTATTACCGACTTGAAGCTGTAAATGTGCTTGCGGCTTGATTTTCAAGAAATCGGCCATCAGGTCAGGAATCAGGTAATCTGAGATCGTCAGGGTTGCACCCAAACGTAAATCGATACTTTGAAGCTCACCTTTAGCGACTTGTTCAAAAGATTCACAACGACCTAAAATTTCCAGGGCTTGAGGGAGAAGAAAGCGCCCCAGGTCATTTAGCTGTAAACGTTTGCCTAGACGGTCAAATAGTGGAGCACCCAGACCATCTTCCAGATCTGCTAAAGCCATACTAGCCGCACTTTGTGTAAGCTTGACGGCATCGCTAGCCTTCGTTACGGTACCCTCTTGTGCCACTGCTACAAAAACAGCCAATTGGCGTAAAGTCATGCGCATGAGTAGAGCCTTAACATTTAAAAAATATTAATAAATTATGTTGCCATGCTACCATGAGCACAGTCTTTCATGCCACGTTGAAATCATGTCAATTGAAAAATTTACCCGAGAAAAAGTTTTATCTGTACACCGTTGGACCAATACATTATTTAGTTTTACGATGACACGCCCGGCACATTTCAAATTTACCGCAGGGCAGTTTGCGCGTATTGGTTTGCAAGTGGGGGATGAACTGGTGGTTCGTGCCTATTCGGTAGTGTCATCTCCTTTTGATGAAACTCTGGAGTTTTTCTCGATTGTCGTTCCTGAAGGTAAATTTACCTCCAATTTACAGCACCTCAAAGTCGGGGATGAGCTGCATCTGGAAAAAATTCCTTATGGTTATCTGACTCTGGCACGTTATCAATTGCCTTTGCCTAAAGACCTATGGTTACTGGGTACCGGCACGGGGCTGGCACCGTTTATTTGCATGTTGCAAGACTTTGAGACCTGGAGCAAATACGAAAAAATCAATCTGGTTTATAGTGTACGCACCCGGGCAGAACTCGCTTATGTAGACCGGATTCAAGAAATCGCTGAAACCTTTGGCGAAGGACATACTGGTTTTAAATTTATCCCGATTATTACCCGTGAACCCGATGCACCTTTACACGACCGTTTACCGATTTTGATTGCCAATGGTGAGCTGGAAAAGGCAGCAGGTATCGCGTTTAATCCGGAAACGACGCATGTCATGCTTTGTGGTAACCCGGATATGGTCGATGATACCAAAGAAGCCTTAAAAGCTCGTGGCCTGACCATGAACCGTCGTGGTGAAGGAAATATTGCGGTCGAGAATTACTGGTAAGGTTGAAGGATTTATGAGCAAAACCCCCTGCTTGAAGGCAATGCGGTTCCTTTAACAGGAGCGGCATTGTGATCTAAGGGATAACGGTTTTTTAACATTTTGACTCTCCGAAGCCTTGTAGGCCTCTCTAAAACAAACTACCTATCCCTGTCTAAGTTCCGACAGCCCAGCCGGATAATGCTCTTGTCCCCAGTGCTGATCGGTCTGGTGAAATAGCCACTCCACAGAATCTGCACCAAGATGTTTACGTGTATTGGTTAGACTAATGCGCGTCAGCAAGTCATAAGAGGCTAACCACTGAGTGCAAATATTGAGTCTTCTTGCTGCTTCATGGATGAGGACATCACGGAAAATCGCCATTCCAAGAACCAGCCAAAGTACCTGATCCGCAGGCAAGCACCGCCTGCGAATAGTCGCGGGACTGCTCAACCTGAGTGTGGACTTGACCCACTCAACGGGGATATTGTGAATAAAAGTACTCAGATTCGAGAGCTTAAACAGATTGTTAAGATCTAAAATATCCTGCTGAAATACCATAAAAAAATCCGATGCCAAACCTGACATCGGATTCTCTAATGAATTCCAAAATGATTCAAATGCTTAAGTAAACAGCATTGCCCATTGCGGAGGTTTTTTCGATTCAAGCTTAATGCACAAACATATCCATGGATTCACGGATTTCCTGAATAGCTGTTTCGACATCGGGGCTGAGCCAGGTCGGTTCAAAGAATCCGGCATAGTGCTCAATACGGTCTGCAGGCACCACCAGGCGAACCGGACAGTCTTCTTCCAATAATCGCCACGGAATAATCGGCACTTCATTATCCAACCATGCCGTTACATCTCGAATATCGATAATCATCGCATTGACACAGTCCGGAAAAGGCATCACGGAAAATTCTTCGGTACGACGGCGGAAATATTCCAGATCCTGCCAGCGCAGCAGGAAGCTTGGCTTGCTGAATTCAATAATTCCAATCAGATGCTGATCACGGCTGTAGTGCAGCATGCATTGATGTGTGACGTCAGTATCAAGATCAAGCGATACACTTTGTTGACGATACGCCATATAACTCGGGTGTATAAATGAGAAGGTGGATAATTATAACGCATTTCATCGCTGAAAGGCAGCGTCTCAACTGTCTTCACTAAAGCCTGCGGAACCGGTATGGCTTATGCATATCTTCAGGGAACAACGATAAAAACAACGAGGTTGCTATGTCAGAGTCAAAAAGTGTGATTGATACCAGTGTGACTGAAACAGCAGTACAAGAAGATTATTTTGCCTTGCGCCAGCTCAAGAAAGGCGCCGTAGGTTGGCTGCTTCTCGTCGGTCTGGGGGTCGCGTATGTGATTTCCGGTGACTTCGCTGGCTGGAATTTTGGTTTGGCACAGGGGGGGGGGTAGGCATGTTTATTGCGACCATTGTGGTGGCATTCATGTATCTGTGTATGTGTCTGGCCATGTCCGAAATGTCGACCATGCTGCCGACTGCAGGTGGGGGTTACAGTTTTGCTCGTACTGCTTTTGGTCCCTTTGGCGGCTATCTGACCGGGAGTGCCATCCTGATTGAATATGCCATTGCTCCGGCAGCAATTGCCTGTTTCATTGGTGCCTATTGCGAAGCCTTGTTTGGTATTGGCGGCTGGATCATTTATCTGGTGAGCTATCTGGTTTTTATGGGCTTGCATCTGAAAGGTGCAGGTGAAGCACTCAAGATCATGTTTGTGATTACCGCAATTGCTGCGGTTGCCTTGATGGTGTTTATCTTTGGCATGTTGCCTCATTTTAATAGTGCAAACCTGTTTGATATTGCGGTCAGTACGGAAGCGGCGGGTGCAAGCAGTTTCCTGCCATTGGGCTATCTGGGCATCTAGGCAGCAGTGCCTTATGCGATCTGGTTTTTTCTGGCAGTTGAAGGTGTCCCGCTGGCAGCAGAGGAGGCCAAAGAGCCAGCTAAATCCTTGCCGCGTGGCCTGATTGGTTCCATGCTGATTCTGGCATTCTTTGCGCTAAGTATTTTGTTACTCGGTCCTGGCGCAGCAGGTGCAGATACGCTGAAAAATTCCGGTGCACCGCTGGTGGATGCCTTGGTGGCGGTCTATGGTGCCAATACCTGGATGGCAAGTTTCGTGAATTTTGTCGGTCTCGCTGGTCTGATTGCCAGTTTCTTCTCGATTATCTATGCCTATTCCCGTCAAATTTTTGCGCTCTCACGTGCCGGTTATTTACCGAAAAAATTGTCCTTAACCAACAGCAATCATGCACCTTATTTGGCCATCATTATTCCAGGGATTATTGGCTTCCTGTTATCCCTTTTGGGTGAAGGTGATTTGCTGATTCTGATGGCGGTCTTTGGTGCCACTATTTCCTATGTCTTGATGATGATGTCCTACATCAAGCTTAAACTGTCTCGACCAAATCTGGCACGTCCGTATAAAGCACCGGGCGGTATTGTGACTGCGTCCATTGCGCTGGTACTTGCTGCGATTGCAGTGATTGGAGGCTTTCTGGTCGATCCAAAAGTCTGGTTAATGGCAGCCGCTATTTACGTGGCACTGATTCTCTATTTCCTACTGTATAGCCGTCATCATCTGGTGGCCGGTACACCGGAAGAAGAATTTGTCCGTATCGAGGCAGCAGAAAAGGAATTGAAATAAACCATCTTGCAGGGAGAATACGCTTATGCTGTATCAGATCAATGTGGCCAGTCAGCATTATGTCTTTGAGGATTTAAAAACCTTATTGGCCAAGGCCACCCCTGAACGTTCTGGTGATCAGCTGGCAGGGATTGCGCCCACTGATGCAACCGAGCGTGTTGCTGCACAAATGTGTCTGGCAGAAGTACCATTACAGCAGTTTTTGAAAGAAGCAGTGGTTCCTTATGAAGAGGATGAAATCACCCGCCTGATCATGGATGAACATGATGCTGATGCCTTTTATCCAATCTCGCATTTTACTGTCGGAGATTTTCGTAACTGGCTGCTGAGTGCAGATGCCACCACAGAAAAACTTGCTGCTTTAAAAATGGGCCTGATTCCAGAAATGGTCGCAGCGGTTAGTAAAATCATGCGCAATCAGGATCTGATTCTGGTGGCAAAAAAATGCCGAGTAGTGACTCGGTTCAGAAATACCATCGGGCTGGCAGGGCATCTTTCTACCCGCTTGCAGCCGAACCACCCGACTGATGATCTGATGGGCATTTCAGCTTCGATTCTGGATGGACTAATTTATGGCAATGGTGATGCCGTGATCGGGATTAATCCGGCCACAGATAATCTGCAGAATTTGACTGAGCTGCTCAAACTGCTCGATCATGTCATTCAGGAATATGAGATTCCGACTCAATCTTGTGTTTTGACCCATATTACTTCTGGCATTCAGCTGGCAAATAAAAATGTTCCGATTGATCTGATGTTCCAGTCTATTGCGGGAACCTAAACAGCCAATACTGGTTTCGGTATCAATCTGGCGCTGCTGCAGGAAGGCTATGAAGCTGCCTTAAGCCTGCAACGCGGCACAGTGGGCCAAAATGTCATGTATTTTGAAACCGGACAGGGCAGTGCCTTATCCAGCAATGGCCATCATGGCGTGGATCAACAGACCCTGGAAGCGCGTGCCTACGCCGTGGCGCGTAAGTTTAATCCCTTGCTGGTCAATACTGTAGTCGGCTTTATCGGGCCAGAATATCTGTATAACGGCAAGCAGATTATCCGGGCCGGGCTGGAAGATCATTTCTGTGGCAAGCTGCTCGGTGTGCCAATGGGCTGTGATATTTGCTACACCAATCATGCCGATGCCGATCAGGATGATATGGATATACTGCTGACCTTGCTTGCCAATGCCGGATTGAATTTTATCATGGGTATTCCCGGTTCAGATGATGTGATGCTGAACTATCAGACGACATCCTTTCATGATGCTCTTTATATTCGACAGTTATTAGGACTGAAACCAGCTCCTGAATTTGACCACTGGCTACAACAGCAAGGCATTTTGGCGCAACAGTCCAATCAGTTGCACTGGCCGACCGAGCTACCGAAGCAATTTTTACGTCTAATCCTGTCTTGAGGAAGTACTATGAAACTGATTGCCGATGTAAAATTTGAGTCCCAATTACAGGATAATCCCTGGCAGAAATTAAAAGCATTTACTGATGCACGGATTGCCTTAGGCCGAACTGGGGGCAGCTTGCCGACTCGACCAAGTCTGGAATTTCAACTGGCGCATGCCCAGGCCAAAGATGCGGTACTGAAGCCACTGGATGTTGAATCTTTAAAAGCTGGTTTGTGTAAAATAGGACTACCCATTCTGGATATTGAAAGTCAGGCTGTGGAAAAGGACCTTTATCTTAAACGTCCCGATCTTGGGCGTGTGCTTTCAGAACACTCCAAAACGATGTTGCAGCAATACCGGGCCGAACATCAGCAACATTGGGATGTGGTCATTATTTTAGGAGATGGGCTGTCGGCACGTGCCATTGAGGAAAATAGCCTGCATTTTATTCCGGCCTTGCTAGAGGCATGCAAAGAACAAGGCTGGCAGATTGCCCCCTTAGTGATTGCCCGTGGCAGTCGTGTGGCACTGGGTGATGAATTGGCAGAAATTTTACAGGCGAAAATGCTGGTCATGCTAATTGGCGAACGGCCGGGTTTGAGCTCACCCGATAGTATGGGAATTTATTACACTTATAATGCTTTTAAAGGGTGTCATGATGCCTTGCGCAACTGTATTTCCAATGTCCGTTCTGCGGGCTTGGCCTATCCACTAGCTATCCAGCGACTGGTCGCATTGATGCGTAAATCCTGTGAGTTACAGCTTTCAGGGGTGCAGTTGAAAGATGAACACGAAACCCCAGTCGATATGCAACGTAGCCCAGCCAAACGGCTATTTTAAAGTAGCATCTAGCAGAGAATTCTGATGGATTAGTGACTTACATCCCGTCACCATCTCACCATGTTTTGTCACAGAAGCCCTATTCACAGCTTGTTATTCTAAAAATCTACTTATGAATAACAAAGAGTGAGGATGGTTATGGTCGATGATTTCAATAAAAAACCACCTTTAAATCATCAGGCAGACGTGACGCAGAAAAAGCGTATCCCTGTTTATATCTTGATTTTGGTCGGTATTTTTTTACTCGCACTACTGTTCTATATGTTTGCTGACATGAATCCAGATGCGAATGATGCTCCTGCAGGACATCCAAATCCGAATGTACAGCCTGCTACCCCAAATAATTCAACTCCAGTCGGTGAGCCTACACAAGGCACCGCCACCATGAATGATGGAACGGAAGCTACAGCAACCGTGGGTGATGGCACAGAAGCAACAGCAACTGCGACTGATGGACAGGCGACTCAATAACTGAAAATACCTGAAAAGCTCTAGTGAACCACTGGGGCTTTTTTGCAATGGATGGTGATGTTTTAAGGTAGTGCCATCTACCTGGCTTGAGCCTGAAAACATCAAATCTAATATGAATCCGGAAAAAGAAGGGGCTGATTGTTTCAGGGAGATGCCCCCGATTTCAGATAAATAGCTTAATAACAAAGAGGGTAGAACAACATGAATGATTATATGAGAAGCCCGCGTGGTGGCTTCGATGCCATGTACTATTGGGATCAATTCCATCCCATTCTTAGTGCAATTGCCATATTAGTAATTGGCTGGATAATTGCGTTACTGGTCTCGGCAGGCGTTAAAAAGCTCTTGCAAAAACTGGGCACCAATACACATTTAAATACGGCGACAGGTCATCACTCCAATGTGGAGAGCATTATCGCCCGCGTCGTGTTCTGGATTATTCTGATTATTGCCGTGATTGGTGCGCTGAACGTGCTCAATCTTACCAGTGTCAGCGGTCCATTCAGTAATATGATCCAGCAGTTCCTGTTATTTATCCCGCAGTTACTAGGTGCAATTGCAGTCGGATTCATAGGTTGGATTGTGGCCAATCTGGTGAAGATAGGGCTACAAAAACTGCTAGACCGAACGCAACTCGATGAAAAACTCAGTGCTGAAGTCGGTGTCAGTCCGATTAGTAAAAACATCAGTGAAATTGCTTACTGGTTAATTTTATTACTGTTCTTGCCAATCGTGCTGTCTATTCTGGGTCTCAACGGTCTGCTGTTACCAGTTCAGAATATGCTGACCGATGTTGTTAGTTACTTACCAAACATCTTCATTGCTGCAGTCATCATTTTTGTCGGTTATATCCTGGCGAAAATTGTGCGCGGTATTGTTGAAGGACTATTAAACAGTCTGAACGTACAGCAACATGCTGAAAAAGTAGGCATCTTCAAAAACTCGAATGTTTCTCAGGTGATTGGTTCATTTATCTTCGCCGTGGTGATCATTACGGCACTGATCATTGCATTTGAAGCATTGGGTATCGAGGCCATTTCTCAGCCTGCTACAGCCATGCTATATGAAATCATGAATGCCATTCCGAATATTATCGCTGCTGCGTTGATTCTGATTCTGGCGTATGTGGTCTCTAAACTGGTAGCACGTCTGGTAGTTGAAGTAGTTGCCGGTACAGGTGTTGATGAAATTCCTGCCAAACTGGATATCCAGCGTTTTTTAGGCACGACTAAACTTTCCAGTGTAGTCGGTTTCCTGATCGTTTTATTCACCATGCTATTTGCGGTATCTGAAGCAGCGAACCGTCTGGGCTTTGAACAGATCAGTGGTCTTATTGCAATGTTCATCTACTTCGGTGCCAATATCCTGCTCGGTGCGGTGATTCTGGTAATCGGTTTCTGGCTGGCAAATATTGTTGCGAATATCGTACAACGTGGTGAATATAACAGCTCACGCTGGTTAGCCAATCTGGTTCGTGTTCTGATCATGGGACTCGTTGTGGCAATGGGTCTGCGTGCCATGGGTATTGCCGATTCAATTGTTAACTTGGCATTTGGTCTAACTTTGGGTGCTGTAGCAGTGGCATTTGCCTTGGCATTTGGTTTGGGTGGTCGTCAACCTGCGGAGCGTGTACTCACAGATTTGATTGATAAAGCCAAACGAGAAGCTAAAGAACCCAATCCAGTCAAAGAAAAAGCTGAGAACAGCATATTTTCTGGATTAGGTAGCAAGACCACAGGTACAAGTGCAGCCGACATGTCAGGTACTACAGGTGCGGCGATGGGTATGAGTTCTACAGATAGCTCAATGAGCCAGTCCTCTGGTGGTTCGCAAACTGCTACGGGTACTAGCGATTCCTCAATCACAACTCCAGGAGCAGGCATCGTGCCAAATCAGGATTCAGACAAGAGTACGCCCATGAGTACGGATTTATCCCATACTACCCCGGCAATCCTTACCACTGCACCACAGGATGATGAGTTATTAGGTATTGATCCTGTCAATCCGGATGCGGATCAGGCCGTACCAGATTCAGTAAAAGTCGATCCGACTCATCCACCAGCCAATAATCCATTTGGTTCAACCGGAGAAAAAGAGCCAGATGTCGATATTGACCGTTCAACTCAGAAAAAAGATGACCTGAAATAACCTTTTATTTTTAAGCAAAATCGACCACGCTCATGTGGTCGATTTTGTTCAGTCATAAGGAAAAATGAATGAATACCAAGAAACCTAACAAAGTTCTGGCGCCTTTAGTCATTGCAGGAATTACGATTGGCTTTTTTACCGCTGCCTATCGATTTATTTTTGTAAAGAGCAAGCAGGACGAGCAGTCTGAGCGGGAGCTGGATAAGAAAATACCAGAGGCAGACGAATTTAACTGAGAAGTCAATCCTGCTCAGTCGCTAGGAATAGAATTTATTTTTTAAAAAATATAGAATATTCAAGTGAATACTAAAATGATTTTGGTATTTTTCTTGCATTAAAAATATAAAGAAAAGGAGATCAACAATATGTGGAAAGCACTCCAACATAAATTCATGGCATCTTCAGCAGATGACGTACCACTATTTCTGCGAGAAGCTCAAAAAATGCAGCTGACGATTGACCGTTTAACAAATACGGCCAATCTCAACCTGTTTAAAACAGACTATCTGGAATGAGTTAAGTAGCAAACCAGATTATCTATTGATTAAATATATTCCGATGCGGCATGTGCCGATGACCATGCCCATTGGAAATTATAACCGCCCAAATGTCCAGTAACATCCAGCACTTCACCAATAAAATACAAGCCTTTCTGCTTTTTACTTTCCATGGTTTTTGAGGATATTTCTGTAGTGTCTACACCACCCAAAGTCACCTCCGCTGTACGGTAGCCTTCAGTTCCTGAAGGTTTCACTTCAAAGCCATGCAGACGTGCCGCAATCTGTTCCAGCTTGTCATCGCTGATATTACCAATGGCAGTTTCAGCGCTTTCAGTCCAGATCAGATTTTGTAATTCAGCCACCACACTTTTCGGTAAATATTCATTGAGTAGTGTACGTAACAAGACTTTGGGCTGGCTTTGTTTTTTTGCTTTAAAGAAATCCAGTAAGTCTACACTCGGTAAGAAATCGACCTTAAAGCTCTGCCCGACATTCCAGTAATTGGAAAGTTGCAGGGAACTTGGCCCACTCAAACCGCGATGGGTAAATAGTAGTGCTTCGGTAAAGCTGTTGAGTTCATTGGAGAGTGTTGCTTCTACGGCATTGCCGCTTAAGCGCGTGGTGACTTCTTTAAATCCGTCAGAGAAGGTAAATGGAACCAGTCCAGCACGGGTTGGATAGACGTGATGTCCAAACTGTTTTGCAATCTCATAGCCAATGCCTGAACCGCCAAGCGTAGGAATCGATAAACCACCAGATGCCACGACTACAGATTCAACTTCAAAATATCCTAGTGAGGTCGCCACTTGAAAGCCTTGATCATCGACTAGATTGACTGCTTTCACTTCGCAGCTGGTTTTAATATCGACCAGACCGGTTTTGTCACATTCCGCTAGCAGCATCGACAAGATATCTTTTGCACCATTTAAGGTAAACAGCTGTCCATGTTTGCGCTCTTCATAGGCAATACCGTATTCACATACCAAGCCGATAAAGTCCCAGTTGGTATAACGCGTTAAAGCTGAAATCACAAAATGTGGATTGTGTGAAATGTAATTGCTCGGTTCGACTTCCAGATTGGTGAAATTACATTTACCACCGCCAGACATCAGGATTTTTTTGCCAACCTTATTGGCTTTTTCCACTACCACGACTTTACGCCCACGTTGCGCAGCCATATACGCCGTCATTAAACCTGAGGCACCGGCACCTATGACTAGAACATCGTATTGCTTGGAAGACATCACACACTCAAGGGAGAAGAAAAGGGAAGCATTATAGACAATTTTATTTCAGCTTTCTCTATTCCAGAAAAATCAGTTCCGTGATTGCAGATTCACAGTGGATTTTAAACATAAAATATTTGAAAGCTGTCTAAAACTCATGCATAGTTTTTGTACAAACTAAAAACATAATAACAAGGAAAAGCGAATGGCAAGCGCGGAAGATTTAAAACAATATAATCTCATTACTTATATTCTTTATATTTTAGGATTTTTTCTTGGTCTGACCCCATTTATTGCGATTGTGATGAATTATATCAAGCGTGATGAAATGCGCGGTACCTGGCTGGAAAGTCATGTCGACTGGCAAATTAAAACCTTCTGGATCAGTTTGCTGGGCTATATCGTCGGTGGCTTATTGACTGTGATCTTGATTGGTTTCCTGATTGTATTTCTGGTCTTTATCTGGCATATCTACCGCTTGGTCAAAGGGTTAATTGCCTTAAATAATAATCAACCGATTGAAGCTTAGGTTGCTGTAAAACCAAAGGGAATATGACGGCCTTGCAGACCACCAGTATGAATCACCAACAGTTTTGATCCAGCCGGAAAATAATTTTTCTCGATTAGATCAAAAATCCCCATCAGCATTTTAGCCGTGTAGATCTGCTCCAGTGGAATTGCAAATTCCGCTTCAAAATCCCGGATAAACTGCATCAAGGCTGCACTGGTTTTGGCATAGCCACCACAGCAATAATCATCGAGAATATTCCAGTTGGTTTTTTTCGTCAGCTGGGCGACTTCATCTTTTAAAAATGAACCTTTCAGTGCAGAAAATCCTAAAACCTGTTGATGCCCATGACTGGCTTCGATCAATCCACTGATGGTGCCACCGGTGCCTACTGCACAACAAATCACATCAAATTGCGCATCGCCATCTTTTAATATTTCCTGACAACCTTGAATCGCCAAAGCATTGGTTCCACCTTCAGGAATAATATAATGTTCAGGAAATTGTTGAGCGAGTTCGGCCAAATACTCAGGCTGTTGCTTGCGTCGATATTCATCACGACTGACAAAGTGCAGTTGCATCCCGAATTGCTGGGCGGTGGCTAATGTTGGATTCAATGGGTGATCAGCCAGTTCTTCACCTCGAATCATACCAACACTCTGAAAACCAAACTGCTGTGCGGCAAATGCAGTAGCGGCAATATGATTGGAATAAGCACCTCCAAAACTCAGAATATGCTGATAATCCTGTCTTTTGGCTTCAAGAAAATTGTATTTCAGTTTAAAAAACTTGTTGCCCGAAATTTGCGGATGCACCAGATCCAGACGACGTATTGTTAAAGTAATATCGTGAAAATTAATCTGTTGATCTGGAATATTTTGAGCAATTTTTTCAAACATAAAAGTTCGCAAAGTTCATGATAGAGGCATTATAGCGGAAGTGCTAAAAATCAAAGTTTTTCAATAAGCCATTATTCGCTGAAAGCTATGGAATTGGTTGTAGATTGTCACAAATATTCCGCTGATTATTTAAACAACAATGCTAATCTAAACAGAGGAAACCCTGAGGAGGGTAGAATAATGAAAATATTATCCTGTGCTGTGTGGGTCGGCATGCTGCTCAGTCTGTCGGGCTGTGATGATGCGTTGAATAAACCTAAAACAGAAACCCGTACCATGATTATTGGTGGCGTACCTGTATATGAGCAGGATTATCAACTGCTAGACAAGCATTTGAGTGCTCAGGATCAGTTGAAACCTTAAGTAATTGCTATAGTTGAAATTCATGACAAATCCAGAAATTTTTACAGCAAATTGTCAGGTTTTTGCTTAAAATAGCCCTTCAATTTTTAAGTCAGGTTATCTCGTGGAATCATTCTGGATTTTAGGTTCGATTGCTTTTGCCCTGATGTTAGGCGCAATGAGCCCCGGACCGACTTCTATTTATGTGGCAAAAAACTCAATTGCCATTTCACGTAAACATGGTTTATTTACTGCATTGGGTACTGGTCTCGGTGCAGCGATTTTTGGTCTGTTGGCGGTTCTCGGTTTGCAGGCATTTTTACTAGCTGTACCTTCAGCTTATCTGGCCTTAAAAATTTGTGGTGGTTTATATTTACTTTGGTTGGCGTTTAAAATCATTAAACATGCCAAAGATCCGATCGAAGCGGATACAACCATTAGCAAACAGATGTCTTTACGCCGTGCTTTTACCACTGGTTTAATCACACAGTTGTCCAATCCCAAAATTGCGATTGTGCTGGCCAGTATTTTTACCGCGTTATTGCCCAAAGAAATTCCAACGTATTTTTATTTTGTTTTGCCTGTCTTATGTTTCTTTATTGATGCAGGCTGGTGTTCACTAGTCGCAGTTGCATTATCTGCGGAAAAGCCACGTCGTGTTTATTTGAAGTTTAAGGCTTTGTTTGACCGCGCAGCAGGCGCAGTTATGACGGTACTTGGCTTAAAATTAATTTTTGGTATGAAGTAATTACTTCATCTAGATGCTCTGCTTATAAATAAAAAAAGCCCCTAGTCGTAGAGGCTTTTTTTATGTCTATTAAAAAGTATTTTCTTCCGAATTAGCAGAAATACGATGAATCGACAAGTCTGCACCATTGAACTCTTCTTCCTCAGTCAGGCGAATACCCATCAAAACCTTAAGCAAGCCATACACCAAAAAACCACCCGCCAAAGCAATGACAATCGCCAGCATTGTACCTAGGAGTTGTGAAATTAAAGACACTCCTCCCATTCCTCCGAGCCATTGCTGACCGAAGATACCCACAGCTAATCCACCAAAAGCACCACAAACACCATGTAAAGGCCAGACTCCCAATACATCATCCACTCTAAGTTTATTTTGGGTATAGGTAAAAAGTTTCACAAAAATAATACCGGCGCTGATCCCGATAAAAAAAGCACCCAAGGGATGAACAACATCTGATCCGGCACAAATCGCCACCAGACCTGCTAAGGGACCATTATGCAGGAAGCCCGGGTCATCTTTCCCCGCAACTTTGGCTGCTATTGTTCCACCGATCATGGCCATCAAAGAGTTAATGGCGACCAGTCCAGAAATGGCATCCAGCCGCTGCGCGCTCATGACATTGAAGCCGAACCAGCCAACAATCAGAATCCAGGAACCCAAAGCCAAAAAAGGAATTGATGAAGGAGGATGCGCGGTGATCCGGCCATCTTTTTTGTAACGGCCATGACGCGCACCAAGTAGGATTATTGCGGCCAGTGCGATCCAGCCGCCCATTGCATGAACGACAACTGAACCGGCAAAATCATGAAAACTTGCACCAAATGCATGGGTCAGCCAATCCTGAAAACCAAGGTTGCCATTCCAGATCATACCCTCAAAAAACGGATAGATCAGCGCAACCAGAAATAATGTCGCTAAAGCCTGTGAACGCATTTTGGCACGCTCTGCAATCCCGCCAGAGATAATCGCTGGAATGGCTGCAGCAAAGGTCAACAGGAAAAAACAGCGCATCAGATTGTAGCCATGATCGGCAGACAAGGTTGCAGCATCATGGAAAAAGTGCTGTCCGTAGGCAATATAGTAGCCCACTAAAAAATAGGCGATCGCAGAAATGGCAAAGTCGGTTAGAATTTTACTTAAGGCATTGACCTGGTTTTTATGTCGAACTGTTCCAAGCTCTAAAAAAGCAAATCCAGCATGCATGGCAAGCACTAGAACTGCACCGAGAAGAAGAAATAATAAGTCTATATTTTGCATGGTGCGTTCCAATTTAGTGCTCGGGATCACAAAAGAAAATCAGTATATAGAGGCAAATGGATTGTAGAAGAGGCCTAAGCAAAGGAAATTTTGATGAAGAATTTCTTGAAATTGATAAGACTCGATATAAAGCACAATACAATTTTTGTGCACCAAACTAAGACACAGGAAGAGTTCATGAAATTCAAATTTATATTATATTTTTAGGTATTTATATTTATCGTGAGAAAAACGGTGTTAAAAAGGCATGCTAAAGGTGCACATGAAAAGGGCTTTGTTGCACAAAGCTATTCTTGAGGGCTTCTTTAGCAATATAATTTCCAGATGAAGAAGCCTGCACCTAAAACTTACCGTACAACCAATTGGTCCTCGTATAACCAAGCTTTAATCAAGCGA
>NZ_VPEO01000023.1:0-32771 GCF_013417155.1 Acinetobacter sp. YH16052
TTGTTCCATTTTAGAGATTTGTTTAAGATAAGATATAACTCATTGAGATGTGTCATAGTATTCGTCGTTAGAAAACAATTATTGTGACATTATTTCAATGAGTTATCTATTTTTGTCGTGTACAGAGAAAATTCTTATACTCGATATGGATAATTATTCTGAAAATTTTTTAGTATTAATTTCTTGTAGATAAGTGAAGATCTCATCTACTGTAGCTCTCGCTGTTCTAGAAACGCCAATTAATGTTGCAGATGCCATACCTGTCCAATCTCCATATCCAACTAACCACAAGTTAGGTAACTTAATAGACCTTCCATTTTGAACTTCTACAAAGTTATCTCGCTCTACTATATCTATACTTTTTAGATGATTTAATGAAGCCTTAAATCCAGTACACCAAATAATCACATCAATTTTCTCTTTTTTTCCATCTGGCCAAATAACTGCATCTGTAGCTAAAGATTGAAAAGGTGGACGGCTATGTAAGACTCCTCTATTCCTTGCCTCTTTGACACTATCGATCATCACAATATCACCTAGGCCACCTATTGGCTGGTCAACTTTTCTTCCTTCTTGTTGTACTTTTAAACGCTCAGTTGCTCTTAAAAACAGTACTCGACCATCGACATCATCAGGTAAAAATTGAGGCGGAGTTTTTGTGACCCAAATGGTTTCAGCAACTTGTGAAACCTCAGCGAGTATTTGCGCGCCCGAATTCCCCCCACCCACCACGATGACTTTCTTATCTTTAAATGAATCTGCATTCAGGTAATGGGCTGAATGTAACTGCGTGCCTTGAAAGTTTTCCTGTCCCGGATAATCAGGAATAAACGGCTGGCGCCATGTCCCTGTTGCACTGACCACCACCTTGGCTCGCCAAAACTTTTCTCCAGCATATACGTCTAAATACTTTCCCTTCGATTCCACACGATCGACATGTACTGGACGAACAATCGAAAATTGATATCTCTGTTCATAAGCCGATAAATACTGGATCACCTCATTTCGTGTTGGATAGGTCTGTTCAGTGATGGGCATCATCCAACCGGATAGAGAACTCCAGGTATTAGGAGAAAAAAGACGCAATGACTCCCAGGTATGCAGCCAGGCACCCCCCGCTTGATTTTGCTCATCCAATATAATGAATGGGATTTTCTTGCGCTTTGAAAAATAAGCGGTAGATAAAGCGGCCTGCCCACCACCGATAATGATCACATCAGTTTCAGTCTGTTTCTGGTTCAAAGCCTTCACCTTTTCCTTATTTATCTCTGACTTCTTTAATGTAAAAACCCAATCATGAAGACTGGGTTTTTACAATATTCATTGTACCTTTAACAGCACTTCATCGGTACAGCATAAAAGTGTTACTGACCTGGCAATGAGGCGCAGTATTTAATACCATCCAGCATTTATAAACTGCGCTGATTTACACGCTTGGACAACTCTTCAGCCGATTCCTTGCGTTCAGAATAACGATCTGTCAGGTATTTGCTTTGTCCACGAGTCAGTAGGGTGAACTTAAATAACTCTTCCATCACATCCACAATCCGGTCATAGAAAGCCGAAGGTTTCATTCGTCCATCTTCTTCAAACTCCAAAAAAGCTTTTGGAACTGAAGACTGATTTGGAATGGTGATCATCCGCATCCACCGCCCCAAAATACGCATCTGGTTCAGGCTGTTAAATGACTGTGATCCGCCACTGACTTGCATCAAGGCAAGAGTTTTACCTTGGGTAGCACGGATTGCCCCTCCTGCCAGTGGAATCCAGTCGATTTGAGATTTAAAGATTGAACTCATAGAACCATGGCGTTCAGGTGAACACCAGACCATGCCTTCTGACCATGCTAAAAGCTCATGCAGTTCTTTTACTTTTGGATGCTCAGTATCCGCATCTTCTGGTAAAGGAAGCCCTTTAGGATGAAAGATTTTTATTTCCGCCCCAAAATGCTCAAGGATTCGACCGGCTTCAAGAACTGCAAGGCGACTGTAAGAACGTTCTCGATTAGAGCCATACAGCAGCAAAATTCGCGGAGGATGAGCAAGTTCTTTGGCTTGAACTTTTTCAAAGGTGGGTTGCTCAAGAAGATTTAGATCTACATTTGGGAGATTCATAGAGTTAGGCCTCTTTAAAAACTTTCTTTCTCAGCCAGAGTGAAACACTCACCAAGGCAATCAACACAGGAACTTCGACCAGTGGGCCAATAATCGTGGTAAAAGCAACAGGCGAAGCGATACCAAAAGTTGCAATCGCTACTGCAAGTGATAATTCAAAATTATTCCCCGCTGCGGTAAATGCAATTGCTGTGGTCTTAGGATAGTCATTGCCCATCCATTTACTCATAAAGAAGCTGATGAAGAACATTAAAACGAAGTAAATGGTTAAAGGAATCGCGATGCGTAAAACTTCAAGCGGAAGACTCACGACATCACCGCCTTTTAGGCTAAACATGGCCAGAATGGTGAACAGCAAAGCCATTAAACTCAGCGGACTGATTTTCGGAATGAACTTGGTTTCATACCATTCCACGCCTTTCTGTTTCACCAAAATCCATCGCGTTAAGAAACCTAATAAGAACGGAATACCAAGATAAACCAGAACAGCATGGGTGATGGTCCAGAAATCGACATTAATGACCTGCGAAGCGACACCAAAATAGGGTGGAAGGAAGGTCAGGAATAACCAGGCATAGGTACTGAAAAATAGAATCTGGAAGATGCTGTTAAAGGCAACTAATGCTGCAACATATTGATTATCACCACAGGCCAAGCCATTCCACACCAGAACCATGGCAATACATCGAGCAAGACCAATCAGGATGACACCGGTCATATATTCTGGATAACTATGTAAAAATATGATTGCCAGGGCAAACATGAGTACTGGCGCGATCAGCCAGTTTTGTACTAAGGACAAAGTAAGGGTTTTCTTATCCTTAAACACTTGTGGCAAAGTCGCATAGTTCACTTTTGCCAGTGGTGGATACATCATTAGAATAAGACCAATCGCGATTGGAATATTCACTGAATCAATGCTTAATTTATCGAGTGCGACAGAAGCCTGAGGAAAGAAGTTTCCGATGGCAATGCCTAAGGCCATGGCAATAAAAATCCATAGCGTCAGGTTGCGATCTAAAAAAGATAAGCGTTTTTCAGACATTTCACTTACTCAACGTTCGAAATTTGATTAATTGCTGCAATCAATTCTGAGCGAGATAGTTTATCTACATTAAGTTTAAATAAAGCATCTAAGCGACGATTGATATGTTCAACAGTGCTCATAAAGGCTTTCATTTTTTCTTCTTTATTCACGTCTAAGTGTGAAGGATCAGCCAAGCCCCAATGTGCCTTGATTGCTCCACCCAAATAAAGTGGACATGCTTCTTGAGCAGCAGAATCACATACTGTGATCACAACATCAGGTTGATATTGTTCACAATCATTAATCGTTTTACTCCATAAACCTTCGGTAGATAATCCTAAGTTTTCAAGGGTTTCTAAAGTTAGCGGGTGAACTTGACCTGAAGGCTTACTCCCAGCGCTATAGGCTTTCCAACCTTCTGGTGCTCGGCTATTAAACAAAACTTCAGACAAAATGCTACGGCAGCTATTTCCAGTACATAAAAATAAAAATTTCATTGAATTACTCACAATAACTATTTACAGAAAGGGGGTGTTGATCATCCAGCTTTGATTGAGATTGAACCGTCTTCAAAATATCTAAAATTTCATAACACCAGTTGGCCAATTTTGGATTGATACTGTAGTAAACCCATTGGCCTTGTCTGCGATCTTGAAGTAGCCCTGAAGCACGTAAAAGGGCTAAATGTCTTGAAATTTTCGGTTGACTGAGTTGTAGTTTTTCAGTCAAATCACATACACATAGTTCTTTATTTTCAACAATTAATGTCACTATATTGAGACGTGTTTCATCTGATAAGCATTTAAAAAAATTAACTTGATCCATATAAATCTCCTTCACATTCTTTCCATTCAAGAGATGAGAAAGTACTATTTAATTCTTTGGCCATTTTCATCAATAATTTTTTCACCATCTTCTTTGCTAAATGCGCCTTTCTGAGGAAACGGGAGAATATCCAAAACAACTTCAGAAGGACGACACAAACGTGTACCTAAATCCGTAACAACGAATGGGCGGTTAATCAAAATAGGATGTTGAAGCATAAAATTTAAAAGCTGTTCATCAGACCAATCTTCCCGAACAATTTCTAAATCAGAATATGGAGGTACATTTTTACGAATTGCTTCTCTAACACTTAAACCAGCACTACGAATAAGTTCAATTAATTCTGCTTTCGAAGGTGGGGTAATTAGATATTCAATAACGATTGGTTCAATTCCTGCATTTTGAATTAAAGCTAAGGTATTCCTTGATGTACCACACTCAGGATTGTGATAAATCTTTATGGTCGAGAACATTTTGACTAACACTGCTATTAGAAACTCAGATATACTTATATACGTATTTCCACATATATGTAAATACGTATATTGATTTTATTTAAATTACTTAATGTCAATAAATGTATATATATTCTTGCAAATTCTTATGAGTGAGAAAAAACTCGTTATTTAAATATGTAAATTTAGAGTATGCTTCAATCTGACGGCTGCGAACCGCCAGGGACAGGCGCAATGTCAGATTCTGTCGCGGCCTTGGCGCGTGCCTGGAAGCGTTCATAGCAATCCAGCCCGCAGAAATGTTCGACGTATTCCGCGCCTTCCGGGGTGAAGGCGGCATCGAGCGGAATTTCTTTGCAGCATACGCAGCAGGTGGTGCAACTGGCAGTGTTCGGGGCGTTTGCGTTCATGGTGGTACTCCTCCAGATTGGTAGCGAAGCTCAAAGCTGCCCACTCTCGGCTGGCTGGGAAGCGGTCATGATCTTCCCTTGAAGGCCCGCAGCAGCCGCGTCACAGACAGGACAAACAAGCCGGTCAGCGTGAGGGCTGCAATACCCCAGTGCTCCCCGATGAACGCGCCGGCCGTCGTGCCGGCTAGCACAATGGCGAGAATCGGCAAATGGCAGGGACAGGTGAGCACGGCCAGCGCGCCCCACAAGTAGCCGGTGATCGGTTTGTGCGTCTCAGACGGCAAGTGCTCTGGGCTGTTCATGGCAGACTCTCCGCGTGCTGTGCCGGTTCGGTTGGCATGGCGGCCAGTTGCATTTCGAGGCTGGCCAGGGCCTCGCGCCGACGCTCGACGAGTTGCCGCAACACGGCAAGCTGCGCAGACGCACCGTCACCGTCCGCAGCATCCAGCGCCCGGCACAGCCGCGCCAGTGCGTCCAGGCCGATACCCGCTTCGAAGGCAGCCCGTACAAAGCGCAGCCGTTGCAACGCGGTGTCATCGAACAAGCCGTAGCCGCCCGTGGTGCACGCGACCGGCCGTAGCAATCCGCGCAGCAGGTAGTCGCGCACGATATGCACGCTCACCCCGGCATCAAGGGCCAGCCGGGACACTGTGTAGGCGCTCATTGAACACCTCCTTTTCCTCATCCGGCGCAGCACGAAAGCTGCTTCACGTCCTTGCTGAAGGTCTGCGCCGCGAGCTTCAGCCCTTCGACCATGGTCAGGTAGGGGAACAATTGGTCGGCCAGTTCCTGCACGGTCATACGGTTGCGAATGGCGAGCACCGCCGTCTGGATCAGTTCACCCGCTTCCGGGGCCACCGCTTGCACGCCGATGAGCCGTCCGCTACCTTCCTCGATGACCAGCTTGATGAAGCCGCGTGTGTCGAAGTTGGCAAGCGCACGCGGCACGTTGTCCAAGGTCAAGGTGCGACTGTCGGTCTCGATCCCGTCGTGATGTGCTTCCGCCTCGCTGTAGCCCACGGTGGCGACCTGCGGGTCGGTGAATACCACGGCCGGCATTGCGGTCAGGTCCAGGGCCGCATCGCCGCCAGTCATGTTGATCGCAGCACGGGTGCCGGCCGCTGCCGCCACATAGACGAACTGAGGCTGGTCGGTGCAGTCGCCAGCCGCATAAATGTGTGGCGTACTGGTGCGCATGCCCTTGTCGATGACGATGGCCCCCTGCGCATTGGCAGCGACTCCCGCCGCTTCCAATGCCAGGCTGCGCGTGTTCGGTGCCCTGCCAGTGGCGACCAGCAGCTGGTCGGCGCGTATTTCACCGTACCCGGTGGTCAGCACGAATTCGCCGTCCACATGCGCGACCTGGCTGGCTTGCGTGTGTTCCAATACCTTGATCCCTTCGGCACGGAACGCGGCTGTAACGGCCTCGCCGATGGCCGGGTCGTCGCGGAAGAACAGCGTGTTGCGAGCTAGGATCGTGACCTGGCTGCCCAGCCGGGCGAAGGCTTGCGCCAGTTCCAGCGCGACCACCGACGAGCCGATCACGGCTAGGCGTTCGGGAAGGGTGTCGCTGACCAGGGCCTCGGTCGAAGTCCAGTAGGGTGACTCTTTCAGGCCCGGAATCGGCGGCACGGCCGGGCTGGCACCCGTGGCGACTAAGCAGCGGTCGAAAGCTACCACGCGCTCGCCACCATCGTTTAAACGGACGACCAGGCTCTGCTCATCCTTGAAACGCGCCTCACCATGTACAACGGTGATGGCCGGGTTGCCGTCCAGAATGCCTTCGTACTTGGCATGGCGCAGTTCTTCGACGCGCGCCTGCTGCTGGGCCAGTAGTTTGCTGCGGTCAATCGCAGGCACAGTCGCCGCGATACCGCCGTCGAACGGACTTTCCCGACGTAAATGGGCGATGTGGGCGGCGCGAATCATGATCTTGGACGGCACGCAGCCGACGTTGACGCAGGTGCCGCCGATGGTGCCGCGCTCGATCAGCGAGACGTGCGCGCCTTGCTCGACGGCCTTCAGTGCTGCCGCCATTGCCGCGCCACCGCTACCAATGACGACGACCTGCAACGGGCGTTCGTTGCCACTGGGCTTATCAGCGGCCCCTATCCAGCCGCGCATCTTGTCGAGCAGGCCGGCGCGGTTGTCCGTCGGTGGCGCATCGGCAAGCGTTGCCTCGTAGCCCAGTCCGGCCACGGCGGTAGTCAGCGCATCCGATGACGTGCCCGCCTCAATGGCGAGTTGCGCTGTGCCCTTCGGATAGGACACCAGCGCCGATTGCACGCCGGGCACTTTCTCCAAGGCTTCCTTGACGTGAGCCGCGCACGAGTCGCAGGTCATCCCGGTGATTTTCAGGGTGGTCATGTATTTTTCCTTTTCTGTGGTGGCTACGGCTGTTGCCGTCAGCCACGTTGTTCTGGCAATTCACAGCTGTCCGGCCCGCAGCGGCGATGTGCTGGCGAGATGAAATCCCAGACCGACACCCCAACCATCAAGGCCAGGCCGACATAGAGCAGTCCACCGCTCTGCCAGCCGTAAGCCCGCATTAAAAACACCGCTGCCAGCACCAAGATCGGGCCTATCGTGCCGAGCGCCGTGCGTCGCCACTGTCGATGATTGAGCCAAGCGATAGCATTGGCGAGTAACGTGATGCCGGCGAACATCGGCAGCAGGATGCCAATGAATAGCCCCTCGTACTGGCTCAAGAAGCCCAGTCCGATGGCCGCGCCAAAGCTGACGATGGCAGGAAAACAGGCGGCGCAGCCCATCGCGGAAACGACGCTGCCGAGCGCGCCGGTTTTGCCAGCGATGCGCGTGATGAGTCCCATGTGTCGCTCCCGAGTTCGGTTAACGGATCAGCGTTTGAGGCTGGACGGATAGCCCGCGTCCTCGGTCGCCTTGGTCAACTTCTGGACGTTGGTCTTGGCATCGTCGAAGGTGACGACGGCCTGGCGCTTGTCGAAACTTACGTCGGTCTTGCTCACGCCCTCAACCTTGGAAAGCGCGTGCTTGACAGTGATCGGGCAAGAGGCGCAGGTCATGCCAGGCACGGACAGCGTGACGGTCTGAGTGGCGGCGAACACGGGGGCAACGAAAGCGGCGAGAGCGAGGGAGGCAAACAGCTTTTTCATGATGAACTCCTGATTAGTAGAAAAATGGCATGACGTAGGGAAAACCAAGCGCGACCAAGACCAACACGGCGACGAACCAGAAAATGAGCTTGTAGGTGGTGCGCACTTGCGGAATCGCGCACACCTCGCCCGGCTTGCAGGCTGCGGTCGGTCGGACGATGCGCCGCCAGGCAAAGAACAGTGCAACCAGCGCCGCGCCGATGAAGATCGGCCGATACGGCTCCAATACCGTCAGGTTGCCGATCCATGCCCCGCTGAACCCCAAGGCGATCAAAACCAGCGGCCCCAGGCAGCAGGCCGACGCAAGAATGGCGGCCAGCCCACCGGCGAAGAGCGCGCCGCGCCCGTTTTGTGGTTCAGACATACGCTTGTCCTTTCAAATTTGGTTTGGATAGCTTAAGCTTACTTCCGTAGTTATGTACGGAGTCAAGCGATATGCAAATTAATTTTGAGAATCTGACCATTGGCGTTTTTGCCAAGACGGCCGGGGTCAATGTGGAGACCATCCGGTTCTACCAGCGCAAGGGCCTGCTGCCGGAGCCAGACAAGCCCTATGGCAGCATTCGCCGCTATGGCGAGGCGGATGTAACACGAGTGCGGTTCGTGAAATCGGCCCAGCGGCTGGGCTTTAGCCTGGACGAAATCGCCGAGCTACTGCGGCTGGAGGATGGCACCCATTGCGAGGAAGCCAGCGGCCTGGCCGAGCACAAGCTCAAGGATGTGCGCGAGAAGATGGCCGACTTGGCACGCATGGAGGCCGTGCTGTCTGAACTGGTGTGCGCCTGCCATGCGCGGAAAGGGAACGTTTCCTGCCCGCTGATTGCGTCACTGCAAGACGGAACGAAGCTCGCTGCATCGGCGCGGGGGAGTCACGGGGTGACTACGCCTTAGCGTGCTTTATTTTCCGAATTCTGAGACGACCCCTAGATGCCTGGTCAAGACTGCATACTTGCAGTTTTGACGGCACTGTTGCAAATAGGGATCTGAGTCAATGATTTTCCCTTCAAAAAAGCTTAGAGACCGAAAACTCTATTTACTAGCCAAACTTCTCCTAGAATATTACCGTTATAAAATAATGAAGCTTGTCCTTTGCGTAGAGCACGCATAACCTCAATTCCTTTAATTGTGGCATAAGCCGTTTTCATAGACTTGAATCCCAACGTAGCCTTGATGATCCGTTTGAGCTTGCCATGATCACATTCAATCACGTTATTCTTGTATTTAATCTGTCGATGGTCCAGGTCTTCAGGACACTTTCCTTCCTGTTTTAGTCGCGACAAAGCACGGCCATAGGTATGAGCCTTATCAGTGTTTATGACTCGTGGAATCTGCCATTTTTTGACATGATTCAAAATCTTACCAAGAAAACAATAAGCTGAATGGGTATTTCGTCTAGCAGAAAGATAGAAATCAAGAGTATGGCCACGTTGGTCAACTGCACGGTATAGATATGCCCATTTGCCATTCACTTTTACGTAAGTTTCATCCAGATGCCATAAATGTCGATCTGTAGGATTACGCCAATACCAACGTAAACGTTTTTCCATTTCTGGAGCATAACGCTGAACCCAGCGATAAATTGTGGTGTGATCAACATTCACTCCACGTTCAGCGAGCATTTCCTGAAGTTCACGATAGCTGATGCCATATTTACAATACCAACGAACAGCCCAAAGAATGATTTCACCTTGAAAGTGCCGACCGTGGAAGGGATTCATCTGCTGTATCTCGAAATAAATAAGATATTTAGCTTATCATGTCAGCCTATTTGCAACAGTGCCACCGTGCTTCAGGTAAAAATACCGACCGACCGAAATTTCAGGAAATGTTGAATTATGTCCGGGAAGGAGACCGGATGATAGTACATTCCATGGATCGTTTTGCGCGAAGCTTAAAAGATTTGGTGACTGAAGTGGATAAACTGGTCAAACGAGGGATTGCCATCCAGTTTGTAAAAGAAAATATTACTTTTACGGCCCAATCCACCCCGATGGATAATTTGATGCTGCAACTGATGGGTGCTTTTGCACAGTTTGAACGTGAGATCATTTTAGAGCGGCAAAAGGAAGGAATTAAACTTGCCTCTTCTCAAGGGAAGTACAAAGGCCGGGTACATAAATTGAAACCTGATCAGGCTGAAGCTTTGCGACAAGACTGGAAGGAAGGGAAGTACCCTTCAAAAATGGCATTAGGCCAGGTATTTGGAATTAGTCGCCAAGCGGTATATCGGTATTTAAAAGCCGGGAAATAACTCAATTGAAATTGGCGACTATATTTAGTTTAGCTTATGAAAATCGTGAAACGTTGATTAAATAATAAGTGCAGAAAGCAAAGAGTTACTAATTTTATACAATATAAGTTTTTGATTTATAATTAATTAACTCGATTGCAATCTAGCTTTTTCAGCAACGATTTATCTTTTTTAAAATAGTATTAATTTATTTTTTTGAGAACAAACCTTAACAAAATTACAAGTTTGTAATTTTGTCGTCATTCGGATGTATATATTTACTCATTATTATAAGTAAAGATTTTTTTGGTCCAAGATATGATTAGATTCAATAATATGTACATGAAGATTATTTTAGTTATTTTTACTATAGTTTTTTCAACCAGTAGTTTTGCTGATGGGGGACTCCGTTTCTTAGAGAAAAATTTAGAAATAATTAACAAATAATTAACATAGTAATTTAAATTAAAAAGTGATTTATCAGGTGAATTTTAACTATATAAATAATTTATTTAATTTAATAAACCTTTCATAAATCATTTTTTGCTCAGTTCTATGTTGTAAATTCCAGCAATTATCATAGCCACGCGGCTGTTACTGAAGAGAATAGTAAGAAGCTAATATTTACTGTAGGTTTGACCACTACGTTTTAATCGTAGAAATTATAACCGTTTTTATTACTCAAAGTTTAACTTTTGTGATTATCTAAAAACACATAGCGGTCGAATGGCCATATTAACTGACTTAAAATCAGTCGCATACTTTAATGTAGCGGTTCTGATAGCACAAAAGTTCGCAGCATGAAAACGGAACCGGCATAATTGATTTATAGTGAACCCATACACTAAGCATAATGATTTAGAGGACGATAATCCCAATGAAAAAATTCCTTTTAGGAGCTGTTGCCGCATCTGTTTTGGCCTTTTCAGGCAATGCTATGGCCAATTTTGTGGCAGGTCAGGACTATCAGGTGGTTGCAAAACCAGTCAAAGTCGAAAAACCGGGCAGAATTGAGGTACGTGAATTCTTCTGGTACGGCTGTGGTCACTGTTTCTCGCTTGAACCACATATGCAGGGCTGGTTTAAAAAATTACCAAAAGATGTACGTTTTGTACGTACGCCGGCTGCAATGAATCCACTCTGGGAGCAGGCAGCGCGTGCTTATTATGTGTCTGAAGCATTGGGTGTGCGTCAAAAAGCACATTTACAATTATTCCATGATATTCATGATAAGCAACGTCCAATTTTAGAACAGGCGCAATTGGCCAAGTTCTATACCCGCTATGGTATTCCTGAAGCGAAATTTAACAGCACTTATAAATCTTTCCCGATCACTTCGAAAATTGCCCAAGCCAAAAATCTGGCTGCTCAGTATCAGTTAAGTGGTGTTCCGGCAGTGACCGTGAATGGTAAATATATTGTGCAGGGTAATGATGCCAAAGTCATTCAGGTGGTGAATTACCTGATCGAGAAAGAGCGTAAAGCCAAATAAGACGCGATTGATTATCTCTAAAAAAAACCTGCATCGAATCTGCAGGTTTTTTTATTTAAACTGGAGGAATGGTTATTTACGTCCTGACTGCCGGATCTGGTGTTTCTATCGGCGGGCGATACCAGTGTAAAATTCCTCGGAATAAGAGCTGCATCTGCAACACGCTTTGCGCTTTAAAGTAATGAATTTTCCTTTCTATTTCAACACGCAGAATTGCCGAGGCGCCCCGACGCTCTAAAACAAACAAAGGTGGTGTTTCAAAAAGTATGCTGAAAAAAACAATATGGCTTTTGATAAAATAGAGGTATGAAAATAACGCTACAAATCAAATGTCCTACCTGTCTAAGTAACAATATTGGGATAGTTTTATCACAGCATTTCAATGTTGCAAGCAAGTGATCGGTAAGTTTTTTACCGTCGGTATTGAAGGTAACAATTGTAGAATTCGTCATCGAATCAGGCGTGGATTTAGGAGAAGTTGCAACTTTTCTAAAAAGCTCGAAAATCATTTTAAAGCCTTTGATTTGACTTTCTTTTACCTTAATAACGGATTTGTTTAACGCTAGCATACTTTTTGAAACACCACCAAAGTGGTAAGGAATTCCCACTGTTACTCTAACAGAGATTAAGCAGGATCAGCTGTAAATCCACGCTCACTGAGAGTTGCAATGACTTTATCCTGACTCACTGTTGTGTTGATTTCAACGATACGGTTTTGTAAATCAATATCGAGTGAGGCATTCGAGTCGAGCTCTTTAATTGCGGTAGTAATGCCGCGTGCACAACCACCACAAGTCATATTAGCGATGTGAAATTTCATATGTTGCTCCTTTTTAACAAAACATTTGTTTAAAACATTAGAACAGTAACTCTAAACTTTCACCATACAACCAGCCTTTTTCTGAATCAGTTACTCGCTGTAACTTGGTCTGTTTATAACCTTACAGTTTTCTTCAGAGTATTCCAAAGAAGAGTGTTCTAATGACTACAGTAAAAGTACTTAACCAACATTAATGTGACTTTAAAATGACATTTTTGTCATCTACGATCACTCTGAAATTTATAAGATTAGTTATTTCAATCAATGGTAGTGAACTGAATAGATGAGACCGTTATGGGTTGAAGATAAGCTAAAAACCGGTGACTACCTTTATGTATAATGCCTCATGATGCGATTTTACTGTTCTGATTGTCGTAAGTTGACAGTCCAGTAGAAACTTTATTGCTCAGCTACAAAAGATAAATGCAGTAATGTTAAATTTCCTCAATTCCCTTATTTTGAAATTCTCTTATTCAATACCCACGACAGTGGTTATATAGCCTGTTGTTAATAGAATTGATAGACCTAATAACATCTCAAATAAAATGGCATGACTAAGGTGTTTAGCGAATTTAGGATGTTGAAGACGCGGGGTGAAATACCATTTGTTGAAGGCAGCTAAAAGTAGAATACTTATAACAAAAAACATTTTAACCATGAAACCATAGCCATATGCAGTATTGATTAAGGTATTAAAATCTTTAATTAAAAGAAGAGCTACACTAGCGCCACAGGCGATTAATATCCCAACAATGAAAGCAGCAATACGTCCAAATACATGCATGCGATCTTTTAAAGGTAAACCACTTATTTCCCGGCTGGTTTTCCATAACGGATATAAAGACCCCATCCATAACGACATAACTAGAATATGGATTGATAATAAAATTTGAGCAAGTAAGGTTAAATTAGCGACATGTCCGAGCTGGGAAAAACTAAAAATAATCGGGATAAGTAAAATACAAAATATTGAACTTTCAATTATAGAAAACTGACCTTTGTTCCTGTTAACTTTAACCACCATGAGAAGAAGTAAAAGAGCAAAACTAATAGAACGAAGAACGTATATATACCCCGTCGGAGTATTAACCAATATATTAATATACGTGGGGTCCACCATCCCTGTAATACCAGTATTGGCAAAACTACCAATCAGAATAAAAAATCCCAAGGTACTGGAAATTAGGCCTAATCCAGCGCCAATTGTAATATATTTAAGAATCGATTCTTTTAGTTCAAGATATTGTCTAAGTAAAAAATAGCAAAAGGCTCCACCAACGACAAAAGCTACACTTAAATATAAAATAACCTTAGTTAACCAAGTGGCCCACATCCAATATTCAGAAATCATTATTTTTGTCCATTCTAGAACAACATGCCAGCACCTCACTGACATGTTGAAAGGTAATCAATTCTTATTTAGTTGATTTGATAGTGAAACTATATTCACCATTCATGTTGTGACCATCTTTCCCCATTGTTGTCCAGACAACGGTATATTTACCTTTTTTCAGTTTCGGAAGAGCGACATCAAAGGATTTCTTTAAGTCATGAGTAACTTTATATTTTAAAGGAACATCTCTTCGCTGAGCATCCAGTAACTTAATATTCATCAACATAACCTCTGCACCAAAGTTAAGGGTCAAGTTCTTTGGTTGACTAAGGATAGATGCATTTTCCGCAGGAATCGCACTCACTAAACTCACATGAGCGAACGTAGTTGTAGTAGCCACAATCATCGTTGCAGCTACTACAACATTACGTAGAGCAGTCATTTTATTTTGAAATAATTTCATTTACGTTTCCTCTTGATTCGTTAGTTCATTAGAGATGACTTTATAAAATCTATATTTAATGAGACCACATCATCTCCTCTTATATTTCAATTATTAGTGAGAGACAGAAACAGAGCGATGACTTCAAAATTACATTTTTGTCATTTTTAAAATTTAAAATCTTTAACTATTAAAATAATCTTATTGAAAAATAATGATCATTTAACAAACAAATTATGTAGGTGGTTGATTTATGAAATGTAGTAATCATTTTGTCTAAGAAAATAGTAGCTATTTAATTTTTTATATTTTAGTTTAAATATAAACATGTTATGTTTAATTTGATCTAATATAAATTTGTGGGCTAAGCACATGACTCAAACACGTCCAAGAATGACCAAATTATTTGAACAGCTTGGTTTAGCTTCTACTGAAGAAGCAATTGCAAAATTCATAGAGAGCCATCAGCTAGCTGGAGATGTTTTTTTAACACAAGCAATTTTTTGGACTGATGCTCAACGTCATTTTTTAGAAGAAAAACTACACTCTGATGGTGAATGGACGACAGTGATTGATCAATTAAATGAGTCTTTACATGAAAATTCAGTAAAATAATTTTCCGTTAGTATTAAGGATCTACATTCTTCCCTGCATTGAATACAACTCATTCATACAGTAGTACTGTTTTGGAGATGGAATCTCTATTATATAAGTAGTAGATTCCTTACTCTGAAATTTGGATTATAAACCCTAATATTAAAAATAATCTTCTTTACCTTCTATCTAATAAATATACCAATAAGTTTAATAATTAAATTATCCACCCTTTTTTCTATAAAAAACTATTTTGATCAACTGTATTTTTTCTTTAAAGGAATAACAGTGTAAATTACATTAAGAATGTGTCTCTAACTAGCCTTGGAGTCATCTAATCATTTCATTTTTATTTTTTTAAGCACATAAAATCATAACAACTTTAATAGTTTTAAAAGATTAATATTAAATAAAATTTTTGTCATCTCAGCATAGACTATATATTTCGAGAAGATCTCAAAATTACATTTTTGTCATTTTTAAAAATAATTAATTAATAGTGCTAAAATTTTTAAGAGAGACAGAGAATAACCAAAAATTTCATCAGTTTAGTAGTCAAATTCCTAGACTCTGTTCAGTACTAAAACATAGCTTTTACTTCCAAATTATTTAAAGGAAAAAATTATGATGAAATTCAAAAACATTTTTTTGGGCTTATGTATCGCAGCCGCGTCATTGAATACATTTGCACAGCAATCCGATGAACACAAAGATCACCACCCTGAAAAAACAGCACCATCTGCAGTAACAATTAAGCAAACAGTTACCAGCACCACTGCTACAGATAAAATGGCTGCAATGGATCAACACATGAAGGCGATGCAAGCCATGCATGAGAAGATGATGGCTGCAAAAACCCCACAAGAACGTCAGAAACTTATGGCTGAGCACATGAAACTCATGCAAGGAGGTATGAGTATGATGAAACAGATGGGCAGCCAAAGCATGAATGCAAATATGGCTAACCGTCAGCAGATGATGGAAAAACGTATGGACATGATGCAATCCATGATGCAGATGATGATGGACTGTATGCCTCCGTCAGCAACTAAATAGTTACCCATGAATTAGGGGAAAGCACCATGAATCACCAACACCAAGAAAATAATTCAGTACCTAACTTTTGGTCTACACGTTATGCCATTGGTCTAATCGTGCTGGGTGGTATCGCAGCTTATTTTCTATTAACGGAACATTTAGCCCACGTTATCGGTGCTTTGCCTTATTTATTCCTTTTAGCGTGTCCACTGATGCATATTTTTATGCATGGTGGTCATGGGCATAACCACTCGCAGCAAAAAAAATCCGATATATCTGATAACAAAAAATAGCTCTTATCAGGAGATCCATCATGAATCATGCGGAATCGGCTTATGGTTTATGGACGCTGGTTATCATTAACTCAGCAGTTTTTATCATGTTCGCTTTCAGTTTTTTTAGACCTTCCACTGCGCGCGATTGGCGTACATTTGGGGCCTTTTCGGCTTTTATCATTGCTCTATTTGTCGAAATGTATGGTTTTCCTTTAACCATTTACCTGTTATCTGGTTGGCTTCAAACTCGCTTCCCTCAACTTGACTTACTTTCTCATAATGCAGGTCACTTGTGGTCAACGCTATTAGGTGAAAAAGGTGATCCACATTTTGGCATTTTGCATATCGCCAGTTACGTTTTCTTGGGCTATGGATTTTACCTGTTATCAACGTCATGGCACGTGCTGTACAACGCGCAACGTCAGCATTCTTTAGCGATCACAGGCCCTTATGCACGTATACGTCACCCACAATACGTGGCTTTTGTGATGATCTTGCTGGGTTTTTTATTGCAATGGCCAACTTTACTGACACTGATAATGTTTCCAATCCTACTCTTAATGTACAGCCGCTTGGCAATTAAGGAAGAGGCTGAAATGAGTAAACAGTTTGGCGCTGTCTATGACAGCTATGCTCAACAGACTCCGAGATTTATTCCAAAATTCGGCCATAAAACCACTTTACCATAAGAGAATTATTTATGTCAGATCAAAAAAATCATAACCAGGACCATATGGCACAGGCTACAACAGACGTACTGAAAGACCCAGTCTGTGGTATGACCGTCACTGAAGAATCGAAATACCATGAGGAATTTAAGGGGAAAACTTACTTTTTTTGCAGTGATAAATGTCAATCAAAGTTTCATAGCAGCCCGGTGCAATATATCGCTAAACCCGCAACGACGACTGCCGATGCACATACACAGCATCATCAGACTGTTCAACACGTTAATGCGGCAAGCACAACAGGTACGACCATCTATACATGCCCAATGCATCCAGAAATCAGGCAAGATCATCCTGGAAACTGTCCTAAATGCGGAATGACACTGGAGCCACTCATTCCTGAATTAGATGAAGATGAGAATCCGGAGTTACGTGATTTCCGCCGACGCTTCTGGTGGACACTGCCATTGACCATCATCGTGACTTTTTTGGCGATGTTTGGTCATCAAATGAACCTGTTCAATATGGCTGTTCAGAGCTGGATTGAACTGGTGTTGTCACTCCCAATTGTACTTTGGGCAGGTTGGCCATTTTTTTCCCGGGGTTGGCAATCGGTTGTGAATCGCAGCCCGAACATGTGGACGCTGATTGGTTTGGGCACTGGAGCTGCATTTATTTATAGTGTGGTCGCAACCATTGCACCGCAAATCTTCCCAGACTCATTTATTTCCATGGGTCGTGTCGCTGTTTACTTTGAAGCTTCAGCGGTCATCATTTCATTGACCCTACTGGGACAAATATTGGAGTTAAAAGCACGTTCGCAAACTTCTGCTGCAATTAAGTCACTCCTTGGGCTCGCTCCTAAAACAGCTCGCCGAATCCTGCCTGATGGAACTGAAGAAGATGTTCCTCTAACGCATGTCCATGTAGGAGATTTACTCAGAATTCGCCCAGGTGAAAAAGTGCCTGTGGATGGTGTAATCACTGAAGGAAGTAGTTCAGTGGATGAATCGATGCTGACAGGTGAACCTTTACCGATCACTAAACGCATCGGTGATAAAGTCATTGGTGCTACCCTGAATACCAATGGTTCCCTAATCATGCGTTCAGAGAAAATTGGTTCAAGTACCATGTTATCCCAGATCGTACAGATGGTGGCGCAAGCTCAACGATCGAGAGCACCAATGCAACGCATGGCTGATCAGGTTGCAGGTTGGTTTGTCATGGCTGTAGTAGCCATTGCCTTGCTTACCTTCTTTGGATGGGGACTGTTCGGCCCAGAAGAGTCGAGCTGGGTTTATGCATTAATCAATGCTGTGGCAGTACTCATTATTGCCTGTCCTTGTGCACTAGGCTTGGCAACTCCAATGTCTATCATGGTTGCAACGGGTCAAGGTGCTACTCATGGTGTGTTGTTCCGCGATGCAGCAGCCATTGAGAATCTACGCAAGATTGACACACTAATTATCGATAAAACAGGTACGTTAACTGAAGGACGCCCTGTATTCGATCGTGTGGTTGCCGCATCAGGTTTCGATGAATCTGAAGTATTACGTTTAGCCGCCAGTCTTGATCAAGGCAGTGAACACCCGCTAGCCGAAGCGATTGTAAACGCAGCACACGAACGTGGCCTGCCTCTTGAAACACCAGATAATTTTGAATCGGGCTCAGGGATTGGTGTTCGAGGTCAAGTGGGCGATCGTCAGTTAGCTTTGGGCAACACAGCACTGATGGAGCAATTGGGTATCTCGGTACAATCTCTGATTCCGCAAGCCGAAGAGCTGCGTTCGGAAGGTGCAAGTGTAATGCATCTAGCCATCAATGGTGAATTGGCCGGCCTGCTTGCAGTATCCGATCCCATCAAAAAAAGTACCCCTGAAGCACTTGCCACCCTGAAGGAAGCGGGTCTACGTATCGTGATGGCAACAGGAGATGGTCTCACCACTGCCCGTTCAGTCGCATCACGTCTGGGTATTGATGAGGTACATGGTGAAGTTAAACCCGCAGATAAACTCGAACTTGTCAGCAAATTGCAGAAGCAAGGTCGCATCGTGGCAATGGCCGGCGATGGAATCAATGATGCACCAGCACTAGCCAAGGCTGATGTCGGTATCGCTATGGGGACCGGAACTGATGTCGCAATGAATAGTGCTCAAGTTACCTTGGTCAAGGGAGATTTACGCGGTATCGCGGTTGCCCGTTCACTTTCGGAAGCTACTGTTGGCAACATGAAACAGAACCTCATGTTTGCTTTCCTTTATAATGCCTTGGGTATCCCAATAGCAGCTGGCGTACTCTACCCATTTACCGGTTGGTTGTTGTCACCCATGATTGCGGCCTTGGCTATGAGTTTGAGTTCAGCTTCAGTCATCACCAATGCCCTTCGCCTGCGACATAAAAAGCTATGATAGAGAGTCTTTTTCTTCCACCAGATGTATCAGGCCTGATTGCAGCACTTGCCATCGGCCTGCTCATTGGTTTAGAACGAGGATGGAATGATCGTGAACTGCCAGAAGGCAGCCGAGTAGCAGGCCTACGTACCTTCACATTGACAGGATTACTCGGAGGAGTGCTCGGTCATTTACAGCCAAACTTTGGGCCTTGGCCACTAGTCGCAGCCGTATTAGGGCTTTCCCTTTTACTTACGGTATCCTACGCGCGTACCGCAAAACTTTCCGGTAATCTAAGCGCTACCACGACGATCGCGATGCTGTTGACATTAGTTCTAGGTGCATATGCATCCCATGGTAATGTTACTTTAGCATTAACAGCGGCTGTCATCGTGGCTGTATTTTTGGATCTCAAGCCAACCTTACATGGTTGGTTACGCTTGATCGAACATCGTGAATTAACCGCATCCCTGCAGTTACTGGTACTTTCTGTCGTTATATTACCTTACTTACCCAATACGGGTATGGGACCTTTTGCTGCATTAAATCCTTACCAGTTATGGTGGGCAGTGATCCTGATTGCCGGACTCTCTCTGGCAGGTCATTTTGCCATGCGGCTTACCGGTTCAGAAAGAGGCATATTCTGGACAGGTCTATTGGGTGGTTTGGCATCTTCTACAGCTGCAACTGTCGCACTGGCACGCTATACACGCCAGCACCCCGTCATGGTCAGTGCTGCTATTTCTGGAACATTGGCTGCCTGTGGCATCATGTTTTTTCGTATGGTTGTGCTGATAGGCGTCATTGAGCCAGCATTGCTAAGCACTTTTGGTGGTGCAATGATGATTGCGGGAATCCTTCTGCTGGGTATGGCATTGTGGAGACAACGCCAAATTACCAGCGCTGAAAACAACGATCGAACAATAGAAGCAATGGCTCCTTTTGATCTTGGGACAGCATTCAGCTTCGCTGCTTTCCTGGCTGTCATGGCAGTCTTGGTCCCGGCAGCAAAACAATGGTTGGGCACCAGCGGCATCTTCGTATTATCGACTATTTCTGGGCTAGCAGACGTAGATGCTATTTTAGTCTCACTTGCCCGCCTGCATAGTACTGAAGGCTTAACAACAAATGTGGCTGCTGTCGCGCTAGGGCTGGCCACACTGAGCAACATGTTAAGCAAAGCGACAATTGCATGGATGACAGGGGGGGCACAGTTTGGCCGAGCTATCATATTTGGCTACACAATTGCCATGATAGGTGCTGGCGTAGCTCTGGCTCTCAGTTTGAGCTTTATGTAAGGTCAACTCGGGTAAATAGAAGATGTTCAAAAAATGAGTTAAAATGATTCCCCTTGCATGGATTCACTTTGAAAAACAATGGTAAAAATGATTCGACCATTGAGGGATTCAGCCTGGATGGTCGCCCCAAGCATATCAAGAATAGATTTTGTTATGGCAAGCCCTAAGCCGGTTCCTTCTTCTGTTCTTTGTCTAGACGCATCTGTTCGATAAAAACGATCAAATAATCTGGATAGTTGTTCAGGAGAGAGTTCAGGGCCTTCATTTTCAATTGAAAATATTGTGTTATCTAAATTCTGTTGAAGTTTTATCTGTATTGTAGAATTCTTGTTTCCATATTTAACTGCATTAGACAATAGGTTGCTGAGTGCGCGACGTAACATAGCAGGATCACCTTTTACATTGCCAGATCCTGTTTGTTGAAGTGTCATATTTTTTTCGGCAGCTAGAGCGTCATAGAAATCAAATAAAGCGGTAACTTCTTTAATGAGGTCAATATTCTGTAAGTTCTGTAAATTTAAGCCATGTTCTGCTTTTGCCAAGAAAAGCATATCGGACACCATTCGAGCCAAACGTTCAAATTCTTCTAAATTAGAAAATAGTATTTCTTGATAAGTACCAATATCTCGGTTACGGGCGAGACATACTTGAGTTTGGGTCATTAAATTATTAATCGGTGTTCTAATTTCATGTGCTAAATCAGATGAAAAATCGGAAAGTTTTTCTAAAGCTGACTCTAGTCTGTCCAGCATAGCATTGAAGGCGATTGCCAATGATTTTAGTTCGGTTGGTGTATGCTCAACTTCTAAACGTTCTGAAAGATGTTGAGCAGAAATTCCTTCTGCGACCTTAGCCATTTTTTGCACTGGTCTTAAACCTCTCCAGGTTGCAAACCAACCTAAAAACATTAAACAAATTGTACCAGCCAAACCAATATACAAAAGTTGACGCTTAAAATCTTTTAGAAAATGTAGATGTTCTGATGTATCGATCCCAACAATAATTCGTACAGATTGTATTTCAGAATTTCTATTTATACCTGTAGTGTAGATCATGCCACGATAGGTCTTATTTTGAACTTGCCATTTAATCCATGAATTATTTGCTGACTTGATTAAATTTTGAGTATTAATGATTGAGGATGCTGAACTAAATAAAACTTTACCTGTCGGTCGTTCTATTTGGACCATAAGATCATGGTGTCCAACTAACGCATCTCTTAAATAAAGATTAAGTTCTGGAGAATTTTTAGGATGCTGTTGGAGAAGATTCTGAATAAGCTGGATTTTACCTTCTAATTGGGTACGGTCTTGAGTTTCAAAATGATGCATTACTAATTTATTTATGAACAAACCCATAATAATTAGAATGAAAATAGTAGATAATGAGAAAATGATACCGATCCGGAAACTGATCGCTCTGAATAAATTATTATTCATCCTCTACCTCTAGTACATACCCCATTCCTCGAATATTCTGAATTAATTTGGGAGTAAAGTTACTGTCAACTTTACTTCTTAATCGTTTAATAGCGACTTCAACGACATTCGTATCACTATCAAAGTTCATATCCCAAATTTGAGATGCAATAAGTGCTCTTGGTAGAATTTCACCTCTTCTACGCATAAAAAGCTCCATAAGCGCAAATTCTTTAGCCGTCAGATCAATGCGTTGACCTGCTCGTGTTACCCGACGTTTTCTCAAATCAAGTTCTAAATCAGCAATCTTAATAATATTATTATCTTCTCTTTGTTGCCCTCGTCTAAGGAGCGTTTTTATTCGAGCTAGAAGCTCTGCAAAAGCAAAAGGCTTTACTAAATAATCATCAGCGCCTAACTCTAAACCTTTTACTCGATCTTCGATTTGATCTCGGGCGGTAAGAAAAAGAATGGGCATTGTTTTACCGCTGCTACGAATATCATTGATAATATTCCAACCATTTAGTCCAGGTAACATCACGTCTAAAATAATTAAGTCATACTCTTCAGAAAGAGCTTGATGTTTACCCGTTAACCCATCTGTAACCCAGTCCGTAATATAGCCAGCTTCGGATAAACCTTGCTTGAGATAATCACCAGTTTTTTGTTCATCTTCAACTAATAGTATTCTCATTTCCGAATCCTAAGTCATTCATTAAAACTATAATAACGTTATAAAACATCTGATCGAGATAGATTACAAAAATGTCATTTTCAAGTCACTTAGATGTTCAGTGCTTCACTTTATTGTAGTAGCAAGAAATTAACTTTTAGAGAAACTTATGAAAACTGTAGTGCGTCGTAGTCTAACAATTTTAATGTGTGCTGGAACTTTAATTGCTGGTACTCAATCTTGGGCAAAAGATGTATCAACCTCAAGTGCCACTAAAACGGTAAAAGCACAGGAACCTTGTACAAAACCTTGTAAAATGGAAAAAGATGACAAGACTCAGCAAGATCATAGTCAACATCAGTCTCCTAACTCATCTGACATGTCAAAAATGGATCATTCTATGATGAATATGGACCATTCTAAAATGGATCATTCAAAGATGAATATGCCTGGTAGCAATAAATAATTTTATAAATAGCGAGAAAGAAGTATTAAAGTTTATACTAAATATTTGCTTTATTACTTCAATCTTGACCTTTCTAAAGGTGAGATAGAATGTCAAAAAAGTTAAGTCATATACTCTTAATTGGAGTTGGTTTATTTTCATCAACTTGGGTAATGGCGGCAGTTAAAGAATATGATTTAACAATCGCTGAACAAACTGTAAATATCACAGGAAAACCGCTAAAGAGAATTACCGTTAATGGTAAATTCGTTGCACCACTTCTTGAATTTGAAGAAGGTGATGAGGCCGTTATCCGTGTTCACAATAAGTTAAAAAATCAGGACTCTTCAATCCATTGGCATGGCTTATTATTACCTGGAATTATGGATGGTGTACCTGGATTTAACAAATTTAATGGCATTGCCCCTAATAAAACTTATGAATATAAGTTTAAAGTCCGCCAAAATGGTACTTATTGGTATCATTCACATAGTAAAGGACAAGAACAAGACGGTTTATATGGTGCTTTTGTTATTTATCCTAAAGATAAAACTCCACTAACAGCTGCTGAAAAAACCGATAAAGATTACGTTGTTTTGCTTTCTGATTTTCATAATTCAACAAGTGATCAAATTATGAAAAATCTTAAAAAAGAAGCAGATTACTATCAGAACCGTCGCGAAACAGTATTCGATGTATTAAAACAAGTTAAACGTGATGGATTAAAGGCAACTTGGCAAGACCGCTCTATGTGGAATCAGATGCGGATGTTGAAAACAGATATGTCCGATGTGACTGGTTATACATTTTTAATGAATGGCAAAACACCTCAGCAAAACTGGACCGGTAACTTCAAAGCTGGTGAAAAAGTTCGCCTTCGTTTTATTAATGCTTCCGCTATGTCATTCTTTGATGTACGCATTCCAAACCTAAAAATGACTGTAGTCAGTGCTGATGGTCAACCTGTAAAGCCCGTTCCTGTAGATGAGTTCCGTATTGGTACTGCTGAAACCTATGATGTCATTGTGGAACCAAAACAAGCACATTACCAAATTGAAGCTGAATCTATTGATCGTACCGGTTTTTCAGTGGGAACATTACATGAAGAAAGCAGCCCAGCAGTCAAACAAATTGAGATGCCTAAATCTCGCCCTCGTGCTTTATTAACTATGGAAGATATGGGGATGAGCCATGACATGTCATCTATGAAAGATATGAATCACGATATGTCTTCTATGAAAGGTATGGATCATGATATGTCTTCTATGAAAGGCATGAATCACGATATGTCTTCTATGAAAGGTATGGATCATGATATGTCTTCTATGAAAGGTATGGATCATGATATGCCGATGAATAGCGCTACTGTTAAGGCGGCTTCAGACAAGAATGATAATACCGTATTTGAATGGGCAAATGCTTCAACACCTGAAGGTAATAAAGCATTGCAATATAGTGATTTGCAATCGTTAGATCCTCAAAAAGACACTCGTGCAGCTGAACGTGAAATAGAGATCCGTCTTGGTGGAAACATGGAGCGTTATATTTGGACAATAAATGGTAAAAAATTTAATGAAGCCGACCCACTAGTGGTGAAGTATGGTGAACGTATTCGCTTAAAATTTGTCAATGACAGTATGATGGCTCACCCAATGCACTTACATGGCATGTTTATGCAGCTTGAGAATGGTCAGGATCCAAGCAATATGCCAAACAAACATACGGTAATTGTTCCACCTGGGAAAACGATAACCACTCTACTCACAGCTGATGAGTTAGGTGAGTGGGCTATTCATTGTCACCTGCTTTACCATATGAGTGCAGGAATGATGAATAAACTCATTGTAGCTCAAGTGGAAGATGGTAATTCTACAAAGACTGTTCCTCAGTCCCAAGTAAATGAGAAGGGAGTAAATCCACATGCACATCACTAATAATTTGTTTTCAAAAACAACTTTGATGATTGCGCTATTTGGATTATCAAATCTAACGTTCGCTAAAAATGAAACTCCTGTACAAGACAGTAATATTACAAAAAATATGAAAATTCTTTTACAGGAATCTGGAGGATTAAAGTATTCCCTTCAAGAGCGTTATCCAGAATATTATTCAATGGAAAATGCAAATGGGGGAGATAATATTATTTTGACTGCAAGAAAGAGATCAGACGGATCTCACGATGATCATCTTAAAGAACATGGCGGACAAATTTATCAAGTAACAAGACTTGAAAATGCATGGATGGTTGATGAAGACGGTAAGGGCAACCTAGGAACAAAGCTTGAAACTTTGATTGGAACAGATGAAAATCGTCTATTTATTGAAGCCAATTCGGAAAAGTCAGAAAGTAATGATCCAAAATATGCTGTATCAGCACTTTATAGCCGTAACGTAGCCCCATTTTGGGATATACAAGCTGGTGTAAGATATAGCGAAGATAAAAATAGCAGCAACAGTGATCGAGTTGATGGTGTTATTGGTGTATTAGGATTAGCTCCTTATTTCTTTGAAACACAAGCATATCTTTATGGCGGTGAGAATAATTTTTGGGGAGCAAGTTTTGAATTAGAACGTGATTTGCTTTTAACTCAGAAACTTATTACTCAACCTTATATCGAAGCAGATGTAATATTTAGCGATGATTCTAACTATGCTGCAAAATCAGGTTTATCAGAACTTAAAACTGGTATCAAAACCCGATATGAGATTACTAAGCGAATTAAACCTTTCATTGATGTTGCTTACCAATATGAAAAAGGACAGAAAGCCACTTCTATGCAAGAGGCAACAGAGTCTGAAAAGGGATGGAAATATGGTGCAGGTATCGAATTAGTTTTTTAAAATAATATGACTTGGAATCATGAATGGGCACTGTTGCAAATAGAGATTTGAGTCGATGAAGTTCCTTTTTAAAAGTGCTTAGAGACCGAAAACCCTGTTGATTAGACACACTTCACCTTGAGGCTGACCATAATAAAATGACGATGCTTGTCCTTTACGTAGTGCACGCATGACTTCAATACCTTTAATTGTGGCATAAGCCGTCTTCATAGATTTGAATCCTAATGTGGCCCTGATGATCCGCTTTAACTTACCATGATCACATTCAATGACATTATTTTTATACTTAATCTGCCTGTGCTCAATATCTACTGGACATTTTCCTTCTCGCTTTAACCGTGATAAAGCATGGCCATAGGTCGCTGCTTTATCTGTATTGATGACCCGTGGAATTTGCCATTTTTTCACCGTATTGAAGATCTTTCCTAGAAAACTATAGGCTGATTTACTGTTCCGTCTAGCGGAAAGGTAAAAGTCAATCGTATGACCCCGTTGATCAACTGCACGATACAGGTAAGTCCATCGCCCCTTCACTTTGATATAAGTCTCATCCATATGCCATGAATGTAAATCTGTAGGATTACGCCAATACCAGCGTAACCGTTTTTCCATTTCTGGAGCATAACGCTGAACCCAACGATAAATTGTACTGTGATCCACATTTATGCCTCGTTCAGCGAGCATTTCTTGAAGTTCACGATAGCTGATGCCATATTTACAATACCAACGAACAGCCCAAAGAATGATTTCACCTTGAAAGTGCCGACCGTGGAAGGGATTCATCTGCTGTATCTCGAAATAAATAAGATATTTAGCTTATCATGTCAGCCTATTTGCAACAGTGCCTGAAAAATTGAAAGGCCAAAAAGTAGGGTATATCCGGGTAAGTTCTGTCGAGCAAAACACTGGACGTCAACTTGAGGGAATTGAAGTCGACCGGATTTTTGTTGACCGTGCTTCAGGTAAAAATACTGACCGACCTAAATTTCAGGAAATGTTGAACTATGTCCGGGAAGGGGACAGGGTGATTGTACATTCCATGGATCGTTTTGCGCGAAGCCTGAAAGATTTGGTCACTGAAGTAGATAAACTGGTCAAACGAGGGATTGCCATCCAGTTTGTAAAAGAAAATATTACTTTTACGGCCGAATCCACCCCGATGGATAATTTGATGCTGCAATTGATGGGTGCTTTTGCACAGTTCGAACGTGAGATCATTTTAGAGCGGCAAAAGGAAGGAATAAAACTCGCCTCTGCTCAGGGGAAGTACAAAGGTCGGGTGCATAAACTAAAGCCTGACCAAGCTGAAGCTTTACGACAAGCATGGAGGGAAGGGAAGTATCCATCAAAAATGGCATTAGGAAAAGCTTTTGGGATTAGTCGTCAGGCGGTATACCGATATTTACAAGTTAGTGAATAGCTTATTGGGATTGGCAACTAAATTTAGTTTAACTTATAAAAATCATGAAACATTGTTCGAATTTTAAGCGTGGAACATAAATAATCAATAAAAAGCCGCTCTGGTACCCTATGCCCCACAACGGCTTGATCTAATATACTGAAATTTAAAGATAAATAAAGAGAATTTCGTATAAGGTGTATTATGTTATTTTTAGAGAAACTACTAAATTATATTGGGTTGTAAATATTTGAAATTCCGTTAAGATATTTTGGATTAAATTCTATTCCTAGATAGCATTCGTGTTGACTCATCTCTCCAAAAAACTTTGGTTTTGTTTTCTTATGGTTTTTGCCATAGGATGGAGTAGTGTATCTGTTGCATCAGTAAAGATAATGCATATCAATATGCAAACTGAAATGAGCCAAGATCATTGTTTAGATCAAGCACAGCAAGTCACTCAACATGGTATTAATCACGAAGTACAGACGAATACCGATTGCCATAATCATTTAGCTCTTAATCAGAATATAGATCACAAAAAGTGTCAGGAATGTTCTAGCTTATCCTGCCAGACACAGATCTCATGTCTTCATTCTTTGCAAAGCTCGCTAGATCCCCTATATACCTTCTATTCTATAGATCAGCCTAATTTTTATTACCCCAACCAATATCTAAATGGGTATTGGCAAGAAATTTCACGTCCTCCTAAAACTTAACCAATTTTTTTAAAATTTATTTATTTTTCAAAAATTAAGGTTAAGTTATGTCTCATAAAATTAGTTGGTACCTATTAGCAGGTATTTGTTTTGCATCGTCGCCTTTGGTTTTTGCCGAAGTGCGTGAATATCAGCTTGTTATTGATGAAGCAGTGGTCAGCCCAACTGGAAAGCCTGTAAAGCGCATTACCGTAAATGGTCAATTTCCTGCGCCTTTGCTTGAGTTTGAAGAGGGTGATGAAGCCATCATTCGCGTGAAAAATAATTTAAAAAACCAAGATTCTTCTATTCATTGGCACGGACTGTTGTTGCCGGGCATTATGGATGGTGTACCGGGATTTAATGGTTTTAACGGTATTAAGCCTCAAAGCGAGTATGTTTATAAATTCAAGATTCGCCAAAGCGGGACTTATTGGTATCACGCTCATTCTAAAGGACAGGAACAGGACGGCTTATATGGTTCTTTTGTGATTTATCCAAAAGGTAAAACACCATTGGCAGCACATGAAAAAGCTGAACGTGACTATGTGGTGATGTTGTCAGATTTTCATGAAAAAACCAGTGATCAAATTCAGAAAGATCTTAAAATTTCAGCTGAATATTATCAAGATCAGCGTGAAACCTTGGGTGATGTTTGGAAGCAGGTTAAACGTGATGGCATAAAAGCGACATGGTCTGACCGCAAAATGTGGAATCAGATGCGTATGCTAAAAACCGACATGTCGGATGTTACAGGTTATACCTTCCTCATTAATGGCAAAACACCTGAACAAAATTGGACAGGAATGTTTAAACCGAATGAAAAAATTCGCCTACGTTTTGTGAATGCATCTGCGATGTCTTTCTACGATGTCCGTATTCCTAACTTGAAAATGACTGTGGTCAGTGCTGATGGTCAGCCTGTAAAACCTGTTGCTGTGGATGAGTTTCGTATTGGCACAGCTGAAACTTATGATGTGATTGTGGAGCCCAAAGGCGGACATTATCAAATTGAAGCTGAGTCAATTGACCGTGCAGGCTATGCGATTGGTACACTGCACAATGAATTAAATCCTATGACACATGGCATTCATATGCCTGCACCACGTCCACGCTCACTTTTGACCATGGAAGATATGGGACATGGTGGCGGTGATCATGCAGGAATGGATCATTCGAAAATGAACCACGGCAATATGCAAGGCATGGATCACTCGAAAATGGATCATTCAAAAATGAACCATGGCGATATGCAAGGCATGGATCACTCGAAAATGGATCATTCAAAAATGAACCATGGCGATATGCAAGGCATGGATCACTCGAAAATGGATCATTCACAGCATGGCACAGCAAAACCACAAGAAAATGATCAAGTGGTTTATGGTTGGGCAAATGCATCTACACCTGCGGGCAATAAAGCCTTGCAATATAGTGATTTAAAATCTTTAGAACCGCAAAAAGATACTCGTGAAGCTAGCAGTGAATTAGTAGTGCGTTTGGGCGGTACTATGGAGCGTTATATTTGGACGATTAACGGTAAAAAATTCAGCGATGCTGAGCCATTAAAAGTGAAGTATGGCGAGCGTATCCGTATCAAATTTATTAATGACAGTATGATGGCGCACCCCATGCATTTACATGGCATGTTTATGCAGTTGGAGAATGGTCAAGAGTCGGTAGATATGCCGAATAAACACACATTGATTGTACCACCGGGTAAAACAGTGACTGCTTTATTAACTGCGGATGAGTTGGGCGAATGGGCAATCCATTGTCATTTGTTGTATCACATGAGTGCAGGAATGATGAACAAGTTGATCGTGGCAAATGTTAGCGATGAACAAGTGTCTACAACGCCAATTCAAGGTACAAATTCGACTCAAACTCACCAAGTAACTGAGCAAAAAGGAGCTGGACATGCACATCACTAATTTTGTATTTAAAGCGTTTTTTTCTGTTGCGGTATTGAGTTTAACAAGCTTAAGTTTGGCGCACGAAGGGCATCATTCAACTGCTCAGACTGATGGAAAAAATGTACCATCAATGAATCATCAAGCGATGTCTGAGATGGATCATTCACAGCATTCTCCACAAGAGCATGCACAACACATGCAGATGATGGGGAAAATGAATCATGCTGCACATTCAGCACCGATGAACCATCAACATGCAGGTCATCAGCCAATGCATCACAAATCAACAGAGAAACAGCAAGATCAAAAAGTACAGAAAGGAGATCAACATGCGCACCATTAATCTTTTTTCTAAAACTGTTTTAGCAAGCTCTTTGTTGATGGTCAGTGCAGTGAGTTTGGCACATAATGGTGAAGATCATAGTGCGCCTGAAAAAATGACAGTTGCTACATCTTCTAGTCAAAATCAGCCGATGCAAATGGATCGCTCTCAAATGAACCATAGCCAAATGAATCAGGCACAACATCAGGCAACATCTACGGTTAATCATTTACATCATGTACCAGATGCGAATGCTCAGCAGAGTTCGCATTATGATCATCGCTCAGAACACGGTGCGCAAATTTATGCGATTACGACAGTGGACAATAAGTGGCTTGTCAATGAAGATGGCACAGGTGATTTAAAGTCAGAGTTTGAAACCCGTATTGGCACAGATGAAAATAAGGTTTTTATTAAAATTCATGCCGATAAAGAAGAATCGCATGATGCACATTATGATGCCAAACTTTTATATAGCCGTATGATTTCAGACTTTTGGGATGCACAGATTGGTGCACGTTATCGTAGTGAAAAAGTTGAACTCAATGATCATCGCAAAGACACCGAAGAAAATGTTGATGCGGTGATTGGCTTACATGGTATGGCGCCATATTTCTTTGAAACTGATGCTTATCTCTATGCGGGAGAAGACAATTATGCGGGCTTTAGCCTAGAAACGGAACGTGATTTTCTGATTACGCAAAAGTTGATTATTCAACCTTATTTAGAGTTGGATGCTATCTTTAGTGATGACTCTAAATATGCGAAAAAAACTGGTTTAAGCAGTGCAACCGCAGGGTTTGAAACTCGCTATGAAATCAGTAAAAAGATCATGCCGTATATCGACATTGCCTATGAGTATTCAAAAGGTAATGATGAAACGTCGTGGCAAATAGAATCAAACTCTGAGAAAGGTTGGTTATATGGAGCTGGTGTTAGATTTAGATTTTAATTAATTTAATGATTACTAAATAGCTTTATTTAAATAAAACTCTAGCTTAATGTGGCCGGAAGCAAAATGTTAACTTATTTTGCTTCCTTCCATTTAACATAATGGCTGTTATGCGAAGTCGACTTGTAATGCAATTTGCATTACAATATTCCTAGTACATTAAATACTTGGGAAATATGATGGCTACTGTTAACTTCAGGATCGATGAAGCCCTTAAAGAAAAATCTTATTCAATCCTTAAAGAGCAAGGTATTGCACCTACGGATTTCTTCACTAGTATTCTTGAGTATGTTGCTACGACTGGGAAACTGCCTGTCAAAAAAGCTTTGCTTTCAGAAGAAGATGAAGAATTATTAGCTCTTGTCCGTAAGCGCATTAATGATCCTAAAGAGATGTTTGAGGAAGTCACATTAGATGACTTATAAGCTTTTACGTCACAAGGACTTTACAGCAGAATGGGAAAAACTCCCTGTTGCTATACGAGATCAATTTAAAAAGAAACTAGCCAAAGTCATAGAGCAGCCACATATTCCAAAGAATATGCTTAGAGGCGATCTTGCAGGTTGCTATAAAATCAAATTATTAAAAGCTGGTGTCCGACTTGTCTATCAAGTTAAAGATGATCAGGTAGTTATCCTGCTCATTACCGTCGGAAAACGAGCTGATAGCATAGTTTATGACGAAGCGAAAAAGCGAATTAAAGACTAAAAATGGGAGCTTAAAGCTCCCATTTTTGGCTTCGTATAAGGTGTATTATGTTAATTTTAGGAAAGGCTCTAGACTAGCAGAATGATTATGTTAGTCTAGAGCCATATAATTAACATTATTGAAGTATTTTACATGGCAATTTTTCGACATTCTTCTGCACACTGACGGCAAGCCTCAGCACATTTTTTACAATGATCATGTGAATGTTTTTCACACTCTTCCGCACAATATTCACAGATCTTAGCACAAAGCTCACAAATCTCTTTGAGGAAAGGTGAGTTATGTTGTTGCATACGCACACATAACTGACAAATATCTGCACATTCTAGACAACGTTGAATACATTCACGCATCATCTCTAAATCTTTTTCTTTTAAACAAGAAGTTGCACATTCAGTACAAATAAGTGAACAGTTTGTACATGCAGAAATACACTCTGAAAATTCCGTATTAATCATTTTTTACTCTCAATTTATATAATCAAAGAAATAATTAAAACATAATTTTTTTCTACTAATTATTTTAAATTATTAGTAAATGTAATACATAATTTTAATTTATATGAATAATGTTAATTTTAACTAAATCTTATTTATATTCCAAATTATTAAAAAACAGTTTTTAATTAGGATAGATGATCAAGTATCAAAAGCAGCTATTCTTAAAATAACTACAATAATTTTATCACTTTAAAAATAGATTTTCCCTCTATTTAACATAATGGTTGTTATACGAAATTCATATTTTAAACACATAAAAATCAAATACTTGTGTTATAGTGATAATGCTCGACGATGTCGAAAAGCTGACTTGGAAACAACTCGGCTTTTTTATGATCGTTTTTGATAGTTCTT
>NZ_VPEO01000024.1:0-31995 GCF_013417155.1 Acinetobacter sp. YH16052
AGTCTATTCAACGAGCAAGGAATGAAAATACGAATGGTTTAATCCGGCAATATCTGCCAAAATCATCATCGTTTGATGACGTGTCAAACGAACAAATAGAGCAGATAGAATTTGCACTCAACCATCGTCCTAGAAAAACACTAGGTTGGTATACGCCTAGTGAAGTTATGGCTGGTTTTTATACTGTTGCACTTGCCGCTTGAATCCGCCTTATTTAATTTTTATAAATTGAATTCTTTAAAAATCTGCTCAATCTGCTCTGCCGGATAGGCGCCCATCACCTTAAAACCATTGGAAAAAATAATCGCAGGTGTACCATTCACCCCCATAGACTGAGCCAGTTTTTTATTCCGTTCAATCGGATTGGCACAAGTTTTTTTCGATTTAGGTTGAATTTCTTGAGCAATCAGATCTTCCCATGCCTGAGCTGGATTAGACTCGCAATACACCTGTTTTGAAGGAGCAGCCGACTGGGGTTTTAAAGGAAGAATAAAGGTATAAATGGTCAAGTCATTCAGTTTTTTCAGCTCTAGCTCAAGCTTTTTACAATACGGGCAATTTGGGTCAGAAAAGATCGCAATCTGACGTTTACCCGTACCTCTTACACTTTTTACAGCATCCTGAAGCGGTAATTTTTTCCAGTCGATACTATTTTGTTTCAGCATTAAATCACGGGTCAGATTATGTTGATCCTGAATCCGCAGCATCGGACCGGCTATCAGATGCTTGGCATCTTCATTCAGATAAACCACTTGGCCCTGCATGGAACCGCTATAGATGCCTTTCATCTCGGTGGTCTGAATATTTTCAATTTTTAAATTGGGACTGTTTTTTGCCAAATTAGCTTGTACCGTATCAATATTGGCAAATGCGCAGCTTGAAATGAATGTACTTAAACTAATGATCAGTGTTTTTTTTAACATGAATGTTCTACATGAATTGGATAAGAATATGCTTCGATTCTAATCGCTCTGCTTTTAAATTTCTCAAACATTTATGTTACTGTTTAGACTCAGTTAAACAAGTTCATAATGTTTCACGTGGAACACCATGTATAGCGTTAGATTGAACTCCAATCTATCTAGAAAACACATCAATATTCATAATAAGTAATTGTTTTATATAATTAAAATATATTAAATGATAAACATCTTACTAATTCAACCTTGACCGATTTTCTGTATCCATTCTAAACTGCAGACACTTTTTATTTTCCTCGCTACGCCCTGACATGGATTGGCCAAGGATCAACACTATAACGGCATTTTCATGACAATAACGACCAGCTGGCGACCGTTCTTGATGGTCAGCCTGGCTTTAATGATGGGAACGATTGGCACCGCTTTGGCCAGTCCGCTTTATCCGATTTATCAACAGCTCTGGCATTTGCTGCCCAGCCACATCACCTACATTTTTGTCGCCTATATGTTTGGCTGTCTCTCGACCTTGTTGTTTTTGGGCAGAACCAGTAACAGCATCGGATTTTTACGGACCCTGCAAATTGGTCTGGCACTAATCACCTTAGGTCTCATCATTTCCGTTTTTGCCCAGAATGCACTGATCCTCTCGATTGGCCGTTTTATTATTGGGATTGCCTCGGGCCTGATGACCACTTCTGCCATGATGGGTTTAATGCATACCATCCCAGAAAGCCATAAACACACTGCACCACAACTGATTTCAATCATCACCGCAATGGGTTTTGGTTTGGGACCCTTGGTCGGTGGTGTGATTGCGCAGTTTTCCGTTGCCCCTTTGGTGATGCCATATTTACCGATTATTCTGGGTGCCGTGCTGTGTTTGATTGGCCTGTTCTGGATCAAAGCACCCAAGTTTGAGGCGCAGCCCTTTAGCATGGCGCCTAAACTGCAACGACCTGAAGCCCAGTTTCATCGTGTGTTTATGATTATTGCAGTGACAGCTTTTAGTGCCTTTGCCGCCTTTAGCCTGTTTGCTTCCCTGTCGCCATCCTTTGTCCGAAATATTTTACCTTGGCATGGCCCTCTGGTCAGCGGACTGGCCATTACCAGTATCTTAGTGGTTTCAGTGATCGTGCAGTTTATAACCAAAGCGGTCGCAGCGTCTAAATGTCTGAATATCGGCCTAATGATGATGTGTTTGAGCCTGATGGTTTTGGCTCTATGTATGTATTCAAAAATCAGCCTGCTATTTTTTATCAGTGATATTTGCTTTGGAATTGGCCATGGTTTTGCTCTGATGGGTGCTTTTGCCCTGATTCATCAAATGACCAGCTTAGACAACCGTGCAGCAGTGATGTCGACCTATCTATTTATTGCCTATCTGGGCACTATTGTCCCTATCATTGCCGTGGGTTATCTGGCCGATCACTGGGGGCTGGATTTCGCCGTAATCAGCTTTTGTATCGCGATCAGTCTATTGTGTTTTGCGCTGTGGTGGGCTTATCAAAAATCCCGCCTACCAGTCTAAAAAAAGCCCTCAGTTGAGGGCTTTTTTTATGTTGATTAAATAACTATTTACCAATACAAAATGAACCGAAGATTTTGCCCAGCAGATCATCTGCACTGAAATCACCAGTGATCTCACCCAAGGCATTTTGCGCCAGACGTAAGGACTCTGCCACCAGTTCACCGGCGTTATACACCACCAGTTGTTCACGCGCTTCAGCCAGATAGAGCCGAGTGCGCTTCATTGCGTCTAAATGACGGGTACGGGCGATAAAGGTGTCTTCCTCAGGCTGGAAGCCTGCATGCGCTGTAATCGCCTCTATGAGCGCTTGAACACCGGTTTCCTGTTTGGCAGAGACTGCAATATGCCGGAAACCATTTAAATCGCCAATCACGGCTTCAGCACCGGTCAGGTCGCATTTATTGCCAATCAGCATCAAACGTTTTGGCTCGATATGTTCGGCAAAATATTCTTGGGCGAGTTGCAGCGGATCTTCGCCCTGGCTTAAGTCATAGACCAAGAGTAATAAATCGGCCTGTTCAATTTCTTTAATCGCGCGGCGGATCCCTTCTTTTTCCACGATATCGCCAGTTTCACGCAAGCCTGCGGTATCGGTGAGGGTGATCGGCAGACCATTTAAAGTAATCTTTTCATGCAGGACATCACGGGTGGTGCCGGCAATATCGGTCACAATCGCGCGTTCAATTCCAGCCAATGCATTCAGCAACGAAGATTTACCAGCATTCGGTTTACCCGCAATTACGACTTGCAATCCTTCACGTAACAACTGACCTTGACGTGCGGATTGCTGGACTTGAGTGACTGCACTGGATACGCCATCTAGCAGATTTAAAATCTTGCCATCGGCCAGAAAATCAATTTCTTCTTCCGGAAAATCAATCGCGGCTTCCACATGCAAACGCAGGTGAATCAGCTGCTCAAGAACTGCATTAACTTTGGTCGAGAAAGCTCCTTGCAGTGAACGCACCGCAGAACGTGCAGCCGCTTGCGAAGTTGCATCAATCAGGTCGGCAATTGCTTCAGCCTGCACTAGATCCAGTTTGCCATTCTCAAAAGCACGCATCGAGAACTCACCGGCTTTGGCCGCAGTGGCGCCCAGCTCCAGTAAACGACCAAGCAGAGCATTTTGAATCACCGGACCACCATGGCCTTGCAGCTCTACGACATCTTCACCAGTGAAAGAATTTGGATTCGGGAAGCAGATCGTTAAACCTTCATCCATGACTTCGCCTGCTGCATCGTAGAACTGGCGGAAACCGGCAAAACGGGCTTTAGGCAGCTCTTTTTGTGTCAGTTGCTGGGCAATCTCATAGGATTTCGGACCCGACAGGCGAATCACCCCAACGCCGCCACGTCCTGGTGGAGTTGCAATCGCAGCAATAGTTGTGGTTCGGTTGAGCATAAAATTCACCTGCAAAGACTCAAAAGTACAGCTAAAAAAAATCCGCCTAAGATTACCATCTTAAGCGGATTTATTCAGCCTATCCGTACAACTTAGTTGACTGGAGTGGCCTCATCACGTTTAGCGCGATCTTTGGCAACAGACTTGTTAATCAAAGTTTGTTGCAGAATCGTGATCAAGTTGTTTACGATCCAGTACAGGACCAAGCCTGCCGGGAAGAACAACAAGAATACGGTAAAGATAATCGGCATAAACTTGAAGACTTTTGCCTGCATTGGATCGGTCGGTTGTGGATTTAACGACTGTTGGATATACATCGTCAAGCCCATCAACAACGGCAGAATGAACCAAGGATCCATTGAAGACAAATCCTGAATCCATAGCATCCATGGCGCATGACGCAGTTCCACAGATTCCATCAACACCCAGTACAAGGCCAGGAAAATCGGCATTTGTAATAATAGCGGTAAACAGCCGGCAAGCGGATTGACCTGTTCACGTTTGTACAATGCCATCATTTCTTGAGAGAAGCGCATGCGGTCTTCACCGAACTCTTCTTTCATGCGTTGCATTTCTGGCGCAATCACCCGCATTTTCGCCATCGAGCGATAGCTCTTCGACGACAATGGCCACAGGATCACTTTCACCAGAACGGTCAACAGAATAATTGCCCAGCCCCAGTTACCTACCAGACCATGGAAGAATTCAAGACCCACGAACAGTAATTTCGCGATTGGCCATAACCAGCCATAATCAACGGTCTGGTTTAAACCCGCAGCCAAATCTTTCAGTTCTGACTGGATTTTTGGACCTGAATAGAAAGTCGCATCAATTTCAGCTACTGTACCTGCTGGCACATTGAACGTCGGGGAGGTAAAACCGATGATGTTCATGTTATCGGTTGATTTACGTGATTCAAGCTTGGCGCTATAAGCTTCGCCATTGCCTTGAGTCAACTTTAGCTGACCTGGAACCCATGCACTGACAAAGTAGTGCTGTACCATTGCCACCCAACCACCTGTCGCTTCAGTACTGACTTCTTCTTCAACAAAGTTGTCGAATTTAAGCTTGTTGTACTGCTCGTCCGGGGTACCCCATGCACCGCCCAGGAATGTTCCCAGCGTGAAGATCCCCTGATCGGATTTGCCTGGATCTTCCGAGTTATCGCGTTTGATCTGACCGAACATCTGACCTTGCCAGGTCTGGCCACTGCGGTTAACCACTTTGTGATTTACCACGACCGGATATTCACCTTCAGTGAAATTGAAGGTCTTGATAATCTCGATCCCGTCAGCGGTTTTAAACACTAGCGGTACAGACAATACTTTCAGGTTTTCACCATCTTTGGATTTGACTGTTTTCGCATCTGCCAGAGTATAAGCAGTTTTCTCCAGCTCATACATTGGACGGCCGTTACGGCTGCTGTCCGGTCCATTCAGACCGATCAGGCCAGACTGAGCGACATAAGTACGTTTCGCATCGCTTTCCAGCATGACGAACGGTTCATCGCTGTCTTTGTTCTTGTCATGATTGAGTAATTCAATACGAACAATATCACCACCCTTCGGATTGATCCAAAGATGATAAAGGTCAGTTTGTACTGAAATAAGCTGCTGACTTACAGGTGCTGTGGCATCCGTGGCTTGCTGTGCTGGCACATTTGCTTGTGGCAGATCAGAGGCAACTGTAGCCGTCTGACCATTTGGCAAATCTGCAGATACGTCATGCGAAACAACAGCAGTTTCCTGCTGCGGTTTTGTTTCAGCATTTCCATAATCTTTTTGCCACGCCAAAATGAGCAAATATGCGACAACAAACATGGCTCCGAGAATTGCAATCCTGGCCCATTGTTGCATATGTATTACCCCAAGTGGTGAGAGTGATTTTGGTTCAATAAACGATCACGAAAGGGTACAGCAACGTGAAGCGTTTGAGAATCTATTTGCTGAAATGAAATAAAACGAATCGCTTTTGAGGGAACAGGATCATATCCCGAGCCCCCCCACGGATGACAACGGCAAATACGTTTAGTAGCCAGCCACACTCCACGCCCAGCGCCATGCATCTGGACTGCTTCCAAGGAATATTGAGAACAAGTTGGAATATAACGACAGCGCGGTCCAAGAAGAGGACTAATCGCAATCTGATAGAAACGGATCAACCAATGCAGTAAACGTACCATTGGCCAACTCTACTTTTGTGGGGAGGGGGCTATTTTTGAATGCTTTTTGGCAAGACGGTTCAGTTTCTGCCAGGCAAATTGTAATTGCTGGTGCAATTCTGCATTAGGCACTGCTTCAACACCCATTTTCGGCATAATTACAATGTCTAAGTCATCTAATTGCTGTTGATGCAGGCGAAAACTTTCGCGAGCAAGTCGTTTTACTCGATTTCTTTCGTGTGCGCGTCGCACTTTCTTCTTGGCAACAACTAAACCCAAACGGCTATTTGGCAGTTCGGAATGTTTTGCAAGAAATAAGAAATGGGGTTGATGCACTTTAAAAAGCGCACCATCAAAGACACCTTTATAATCGGCAGCACAGCGTAATCGCAACTCTGTGCCAAAACTATAAAGTTTTGTCATAACACCCAAAATCGTCTTAGCGTAACTGATTAAACAGTTAAGCTATGACGACCTTTTGCACGACGGCGAGCTAATACTTGACGACCAGCTTTAGTAGCCATACGAGCACGGAAACCATGAACACGCTTACGCTTTAATTCAGACGGTTGGAATGTACGTTTCATATTGAAACTCCAAAAAATGATCTTTCTATGAAGGTCCGCGATTTTAGTGCTCATTGCTTGAGCTGTCAATGCAAAAGCGGTTTTCTTTTCAAATAAGATCAAAAAAGATAAAGATCCTGGTTTTTCAGAGAACTGGATAAAAAATAGTGCAATACAAGTTAATCACAAGTTAAGTCATTGTTATATAAATATATATAAGTTATAAACAACTCTATCAACAAAGTTATCCACATGTTATCCAAAGTTTAAATTTAACTTACAGTTTTGAATTTAAATTTGAAATTTTTTGAGTTATCCACAAAAACCAGTGATCTTATAAATAAATTCAAATTTATAAATTTAAATTTATTACTATTAGGAAGCGCTTTTTCTATGGATAAGCCACTTTTTATTTATTTAAACATGAACTTATATTGTGGATAAAACTGTTTCTATTAATTTTATACTTTGTGGATAACTTTATGATATATTTTATCCACAACTTGCGGATAAACTTATCCACACTGGGTTTTAAATTTAAATTTATGCATGGTGATTTCTTTTTGCACAGTTTTTGTGGAAATTGCCATGACAGATGTGGATAACTTGGTTAGAATGGCGACCCGCTTTTGGTCGCGGTCATCTTTTTTGAATGAACAATGGAATGAATAGGGGATTCACATGCTTTGGACGGACTGCTTAAATCGCCTGCGACAAGAGCTCTCTGGAAATGTCTTTACAATGTGGATTCGCCCATTGGTTGCAGAAGAGCTGGAAGACAGCTTGCGTTTGTATGCACCTAATCCTTACTGGACGCGTTACATTCAAGAACATCATCTGGAACTGATCACGATTCTGGCAGAGCAATTGTCTGAAGGACGGGTACGCAAGGTCGAAATTTTAGTGGATTCACGTCCAGGGGCGATTTTATCTGCCAGTGAACAACCGGCGACCACGACTGCGGCATTGACCTCGACACCGATGCCGGTGCCGAAACCGAAGAAAGAAAAAGAAGACAGCGGCAAAAATAGCCGTAGACGTCAGTTGAATCCATTGTTTACCTTCTCGCTGTTTGTGGAAGGCCGATCTAACCAGATGGCGGCAGAAACCTGTCGCAAGGTACTGACCCAGTTGGGTGCTTCACAGCACAACCCCTTATTTTTATATGGTCCGACGGGTCTGGGTAAAACCCATTTGATGCAGGCGGTCGGTAATGCATTGTTGCAAGCCAAACCGAATGCACGCGTCATGTACATGACTGCTGAAAGTTTTGTGCAGGACTTTGTCAGCTCGTTGCAGCAAGGCAAAGTTGAAGAATTTAAGAAAAACTGCCGTTCTCTGGATTTATTACTGGTCGATGATATTCACTTGCTGGCCGGTAAAGAAGCCAGCCTGGTCGAGTTTTTCTACACCTTTAACGCACTGCTGGATGAATCCAAGCAAATTATTTTGACTTCGGATCGTTATCCTAAAGAACTAACCGAACTGGATCCACGTCTGGTTTCACGTTTTTCTTGGGGCTTATCGGTTGGGGTTGAACCACCAGATATTGAAACCCGAATTGAAATTTTGCTGAAAAAAGCCGAAAGCAACCAGGTTGATTTACCACGTAACTGTGCGCTGTTTATTGCCCAGCAGGTGGTGGCCAACGTGCGTGAGCTTGAAGGTGCGCTGAACAAAGTAGTGGCGATTTCACGTTTTAAAGGCACACCAATTGATCTAGATGTGGTGCGTGAATCTTTAAAAGATGTGCTGGCGATTCGTGCCCGTACCATCAGTACCGAGAATATTCAGCGTGTCGTGAGTGAGTATTTCCGCATTCCACTGAAAGAACTGGTCGGTCCAAAACGGACACGTATTTATGCCCGTCCACGTCAGCTGGCGATGGGACTGGCCCGTGAATTAACCGGCGACAGTTTTCCGGAAATTGGCATGGCTTTTGGCGGTCGTGATCACAGTACCGTGATGCATGCTTGCGAGAAAGTACAGAGTCTGCGTGAAGAAGATCCGATCTTTAATGAAGACTATAAAAACCTGCAACGTCTGTTGCAAAGTTGACCTAAATCGCTCAAATTCTATTCTTGCTATGCGGCTACTTTTGCCGCATAGTAAACCGTCAAAAAATCACTTTTTCTATATTAATCTTCAGCTTTAGAGGAATGCACCGTGCGTTTAAAAATCGCGAAAGAAAGCTTACTGAATGTTCTCTCACATGTCGTAGGAGCGGTTGAACGTCGCCATACCTTGAATATCCTGTCTAATCTGAAAATTCAGGTGACTGCGCAAACATTAACCGTGACCGGTTCCGACCTGGAAGTCGAACTGGTGGCAAGTACAGCACTGGCTGAAGGTGCATGTTTGCAGGAAGGCGAGACCACAGTTCCCGCACGTAAGCTGATTGATATCTGTAAGTCACTTCCTTCAGCGGCACTCGTGGATTTGCATATTACTGAAGATCAGCGCTGCATCCTCAAATCAGGCAACAGCCGTTTTGTACTGGGGACATTGCCTGCTGATGATTATCCATTACTGAATACTGAAAATACCCAAGGCACGCAAGTAACGGTGACACAGCGTGAACTGAAACGCCTGTTTGAAAAAACTGCTTTTGCCATGGCGGTTCAGGATGTGCGTTTTTACCTGACCGGTACCTTGCTGGAAATTGATACCAATCAGCTACGTGCTGTGACCACCGATGGCCACCGTCTGGCACTGTGTGAAACAGCGGCACAATCCACTGCATCACAGCCGATTCAGGCGATTGTGCCACGTAAGGCCGTTGCAGAATTACAGCGCCTGCTCAGCGTTGAAGATGAGCAATTATCTCTATTGATTGGTCGTGAACTGCTCAATGTGACCATCAATATGCCAAGCCGTGACAAGGAACAGGCAGATATTACCGTACGTTTCACCACCAAGCTGATTGATGGTAAATTCCCGGATTATCGCCGTGTGATTCCACGTGGTGGCGACAAAGTGGTGATGATCGCACATGACGTGTTCAAGCAGTCTTTGCAACGTGTGGCGATTTTAAGTAATGAAAAGCTGCGTGGTGTGTTTTTGAACTTCAATGCCGATTCTTTGCAACTTCGCGCCAATAACCCGGAGCAGGATGAAGCGATTGAAGATCTGGCGATTCAATATGCTGATTCACCGCTAGAAATGTCATTTAATGCGCAGTATCTGATTGAAGTACTCGGTGTGCTTGATGGCGATGATGTGTCAATGACCATGACTGAAGCGAATCAGTCTGTCTTGGTACAAGACCCGGCGCATACGGATCAAACCTATGTCGTCATGCCGATGCGTGTTTAAGCCGCGGCTCTTGATATTTATATAAGACATGCATATTACGCGTTTACATATTGAGCGTGTGCGGAATTTAAAGACGGTTGCTCTCCAAGGATTGCAGCCGTTTAATGTTTTTTATGGCCAAAATGGTTCAGGTAAAACCTCGATTTTAGAGGCGATTCATTTACTTGCTGCTGGTCGTTCTTTCCGTACCCATATTCCCAAAAATTATATCCAGCATGGCGCACAGGATGCGATTGTGTTTGCACAATCTGCGACTGAAAAAATAGGCATGCAAAAAATGGCCAGCGGGGAACAGTTGATCAAGGTCAATGGCGATCTAGTGGCAACTCAGGGACAACTGGCCAAACTGTTACCCTTGCAACTGATTGATCCACAAAGTACCGATATCATCGATCATGGTGCCAAACCACGACGTCAATTGCTCGACTGGTTAATGTTCCACGTGGAACCAGAGTTTTATCATGCCTGGCAATATTATTCTCGTGCGCTGAAACAGCGAAATAGTCTGCTCAAAAGCAAACGCTTTCTCAGTCTGTCTGATCTGGAACCGTGGAACCAGATGCTGAGTGAATATGGTGAAATCCTGCACTCGCAACGTGTCGGGATTGTGGAACAATGGAAGCCATTTTTTGAAGATGATCTGAAACAGTTATTACCTGAATTGCAAGTCAGTCTGGAATACAGTCCGGGCTTTCATAGTGAAACCGGCCTGCTAAATGATCTGACCAACCAGCATGAAAAAGACTGTGAGCGACGCTATACCGAATATGGCCCACATCGCGCAGATTTGCGTTTAAAGACCCCGATGGGGGATGCTGATGTGATCCTGTCGCGCGGGCAGAAAAAGCTGCTGATGATCGCACTAAAACTGTCGCAAATCGCAATGCTACATTCTTGTAATAAGGAAACTGTGGTATTATTAGATGATGTGACAGCAGAATTAGATTTAACCGCACAACAACGTTTAATTGAGCGATTGAGCCAACTTGGTAGTCAAGTTTTTATTACCACCTTAGACCATGAATCAGTACAAAAGCACTTACATGATTTGTCTATCTCATATCAGTTATTCAGTGTTGAAAACGGTACAGTTCAAGTTGTGCAATAATATTTTTTGAGTTTTACCCATCTTTGGATAGACCTATTTTTCACTAGGGAGAAACCATGAGTTCAGAAGATCAAGCTGCTTCTCAAACAGAACAAACCATTGAAAAGGCTTATGATTCCTCTAGCATCAAGGTATTACGTGGTTTAGACGCAGTCCGTAAGCGTCCGGGCATGTACATTGGTGATACAGACGATGGTACAGGCCTGCACCACATGGTGTTTGAAGTAGTCGACAACTCGATTGATGAAGCCTTGGCAGGCCACTGTGATGAAATTATAGTGACGATCCATGAAGATGAATCGGTTTCAGTTTCTGATAATGGTCGTGGTATTCCGACCGACATTCACCCTGAAGAAGGTGTGTCTGCAGCAGAGGTGATTTTAACCATTCTGCATGCCGGTGGTAAGTTCGACGACAACAGTTATAAAGTGTCTGGCGGTCTGCATGGTGTCGGTGTTTCCGTAGTCAACGCACTGTCTGAAAAACTCGAATTGACCATTCACCGTGCCGGTAAAATTCATGAACAAGAATACCGTCATGGCGATTCTCAATATCCATTAAAAGTAGTGGGCGATACCGATAGAACCGGTACTCGTGTCCGTTTCTGGCCAAGTGCCGAGACTTTTAGTCAGACCATTTTTAATGTTGATATTTTGGCGCGTCGTTTGCGTGAACTGTCGTTCCTGAACGCAGGTGTGCGTATTGTGCTGCGTGACGAACGCATTAATGCCGAGCATGTCTTTGATTATGAAGGTGGTCTGTCTGAGTTCGTTAAATATATTAACGAAGGCAAAACTCACCTGAATGATATTTTTCATTTTACTGCTGCGCAGGCTGACAACGGCATTACGGTAGAAGTTGCATTACAGTGGAATGATTCTTATCAGGAAAATGTGCGTTGCTTTACCAATAACATCCCGCAAAAGGATGGTGGTACGCATTTGGCCGGCTTCCGCGCTGCGTTGACCCGTGGTTTAAATAACTACATGGACAGCGAAAATATCCTGAAAAAGGAAAAAGTTGCGGTATCGGGTGATGATGCACGTGAAGGCTTGACTGCCATTGTGTCAGTCAAGGTGCCTGATCCAAAATTCTCTTCACAGACCAAAGAAAAACTGGTGTCGAGTGAAGTAAAAACTGCTGTCGAACAGGCCATGAATAAGGCATTTTCTGAATATTTATTGGAAAATCCACAAGCAGCCAAAGCGATTGCTGGCAAGATCATTGATGCAGCACGTGCGCGTGATGCAGCGCGTAAAGCACGTGAAATGACACGTCGTAAGAGTGCGCTGGATATTGCCGGTCTTCCAGGTAAACTGGCCGATTGTCAGGAAAAAGATCCAGCATTGTCTGAGCTATACTTGGTCGAGGGTGATTCTGCAGGTGGTTCGGCAAAGCAAGGTCGTAACCGTAAAATGCAGGCGATTTTACCGCTGAAAGGTAAGATCCTGAACGTGGAACGTGCCCGTTTTGACCGCATGATTTCCTCTGCTGAAGTCGGTACGCTGATTACCGCATTGGGCTGTGGTATTGGTCGTGAAGAATATAATCCGGACAAACTGCGTTATCACAAAATCATTATCATGACCGATGCTGACGTGGATGGTTCGCATATCCGTACCTTACTGTTGACGTTCTTCTTCCGTCAAATGCCGGAACTTGTGGAACGTGGTCATATTTATATCGCACAGCCACCATTATATAAGCTGAAAAAAGGTAAGCAGGAACAGTACATCAAGGACAATGATGCACTGGAGACTTACCTAATTTCGAATGCGATTGATGAGCTGGAACTGCATATCAGTGCAGAAGCGCCTGCGATTCGTGGTGAAGCACTGGCGAATGTGATTGCTGATTATCAGACTTCCCAGAAGAGCTTGGCACGTTTGACCCAGCGTTATCCTGCGAGTCTGCTTGATGCCCTACTGTCATTGGAAGGCTTTAAGCTGGATCAGCTAGAAGACAAAACCTATGTCGAAACATGGGGTGAGAATCTGCGTGCAGCGATTGAAGCCATCCAGCCAACATTGCGTCCAGAATTAACCCTGGAACGTTTTGAAAAAGAACTGGCAGATGGTCAAAAAACTGCAAGCTGGTTGCCACGTATCACGATCTATGTACATAACTTGCCGCATAGCTACCTGTTAGACTCGGTACTATTAGGTTCAAGTGAATATGCGCGTTTATTAAAGAACTCGAAGAGCTGGTTTAGCCTGCTTGAAGAGGGTGCATATTTACAAAAAGGCGATCGCAAGATTCAGGTCAGCAATTTCCATCAAGTTTGGCAACATATCTTGCAGGACTCACGTCGTGGCATGATGATCCAGCGCTATAAAGGTCTGGGTGAGATGAATGCAGAGCAGTTGTGGGAAACCACCATGGATCCAGACAACCGCAATATGCTGCAAGTGACAGTTACCGACGCGATTGAAGCAGACCGTATGTTCTCTTGCCTGATGGGCGATGACGTAGAACCACGTCGTGCCTTCATTGAAGAAAATGCCTTAAATGCAGATATTGATGCCTGATCCCTCAGGATAAAATCAAAACTAAAAAGCGCCTTTCGAGGCGCTTTTTTAGATAAATTTTTTACTCATATCCTGTGAGTTAGGCAGAATAAAGTAATTTTGGACAGATTTTTGGATATAGAACAGGTTCATTTTAGTTTTTAAAAGCCAAGTTGAATAAGCTGGATCGACTCTAAGAAAGGGTTTATGTATAGAGATTACCAACTCGGGAGAATACCTGAAATCTGGAGTGAATCTATCGTTATAAAAATGATCTGCATCAGAACTTCTAAAATAATTTTTGAATAGGAAAGTGAGGTAGAAAGACGTTCTTTATACGATGAGAAGTTTGCATGCAGTTCACGACACTAGGTGAAAACTGGATCAGTCAAAGTGGTATTTAAAGATGCGTGTAATAAAAACAGATCGAATACTTTAGGTGGATTCGACTAAAAAATAATAAATCGCCTATTCAGAAGATCCAATATCTCAAAAATAAATAAAAAGCTGCTAAAACTAAATTTTAAATTTTCAATAGCTTATAAGAAACTTGGTCTAATACGCTAAATAATACGTGAATAATATTGCTTCAAGCATCTAGAAAGCCTGATCAGAGATGTGGATAACTCTGAAGTTATCCATAATTTTTATGTGAATAAGATAATATTTTTCCACAAACTTTAATCCATGTATTAATTCTTCATTTTAAATTCAAATTTAAACTCTCTTGTCTTGTGGGTAAGTGTTTTTAAATTTAAAATGGCATTTTAAATTTAAAAGGGATTTGGCGATATATTGCTAGTATGACCAGACTATTCCTTGGATTGGCTTTAAAATAAAAAATTATTATAAATTAAATACTTGTAAATATAGTGTAGTTTCTCTAATCATTACCGTGGAACATATTGTTAACTAAAAACTCAAGATGTAGCTAAACTACATAATTGATTTAATAATCAAGTGAACTTTCATTTTTATTTAAAATCATACTTTTATCGATTTTTGCTTAACTTTTTTATTTCTCATTTTTGAGTTATTTCTTGATTTCATTATTGAAAATCGGGCATTTCTTTTATTACTCGATAGAAAAGAGGGAGGGAATCGCTGAAATGATATTGATTAGGAATAAGAAAAAGAGGATTGATAAAATGACGATGAAAAATAAAAAAGCGCCTGACGGCGCTTTTTTTTAATCATATTTATGGTGTTAGAATGACTTTACGACAGTCTTCTTCCTTTTTATCAAAAATACGGTAACCTTCCGCAGCATCTTCCAGTTTCATGCGATGGGTAATAATCAGATCTGGAGACAGATCTCCATTTTCAATATGTTCTAGCAACTGCGGCAAGTAATTATGCACATGAGTTTGTCCCATTTTAAAGGTTAAACCTTTGTCAAAGGCATCACCAAACAGGAAGCCGTGAATTGGACCGGCATAAACTCCAGGTACACTCACCACACCGCCGCGGCGGACCGCTGCAATACATTGTCTTAACGCTGAACCACTCGAACCTTCTAATTTCAGGTTAGTCATTACGGTTTCCAGCATGCTGCCTTTGGCTTCAAAACCGACCGCATCAATGACGGCATCGACTCCACGATAACCTGTGGTGTTTTGAATGATAAATTCAGCAGCATCGACTTCATCAAAATTGACAGGAATTACCCCATAGGTTTGATGTGCGAAACGCAGACGGTAAGGATGGTGATCGACCATAAAGATCTGCTCGGCACCGAGCATCCGCGCGCAGGCAGCAGCCAGCAGACCGACCGGACCGGCACCATAAATCGCCACACTGGAACCTCGACCAACTTGGGCATTGTTTACTGCTTGCCACGCGGTTGGCAGAATATCGGTCAGGAATAATACTTTTTCATCAGGCAGGGAACCTGGTACTTTAAATGGTCCGACATTGCCCTTGGGAATCCGCACATATTCGGCCTGACCACCCGGTATACCCCCATACAGATGGCTAAAGCCAAATAAAGCTGCACCTGGTGGAATCTGTTTTTTATTGAGAATTGCACCACGGCCAGTATTGGTATTTTCACAGGCAGCCATGAGTTCATGTTCACAGAAAAAACAGTGACCGCATGCAATCACAAAGGGAATAATCACCCGGTCACCTTTTTTGACTTCGGTTACTTCAGGGCCGACTTCTTCTACAATTCCCATAAATTCATGGCCGAAAATATCACCGTCTTCAGTGGCCGGAATTTTGCCCCGGTATAAATGCAGATCTGAGCCACAGATGGCGGTGGCTGTCACCCTTAAAATAACGTCATCTGGTTCCTGAATCACTGGATCTGGAACGGATTCAACTCGTACATCCCGAGCACCATGATAGGTAAGAGCACGCATGCGGATTTCCTCTCTCTAGTTCAACATTAAACAGACTCGTAGCAAGGCTGCCAAAAATTAAAAAACACTTGTATTAGAGCCTTAGGAGGAAACAGTGTGCTGTAAATTAATGTATGAAATAAGGCATTCAACTGTTTAAAAAATAAACTTATATAGGGTTTACGTAATTCGTGACCTTATGTGTCGAATGAATAGAAAAGAACGGGATTAAAGAAACATCTAGAACTAGATGAAAAAAATACAGGTGCAAAAATGGAAGAGAAAACATTAAAAATAGTGAATAAAAAAGAGATGAGCAACGCTGGTTACCCATCTCTCTTATATTAAATCTTACTAAAAGAGCTTTAGAAAGACTGTTCCAGACTTTCCAGTTCCATCATCAGTTCCAGCATTTGCTCTTCGGCTGTTTCCAGTTTGGCTTTTAGCTCGGTTTGCTCATTCATCAGTTTCAGCAAATCATTTTTACGTGATGCTTCGTATAAAGCACTGTCACCCAGCAAGCTTTCAATTTCAGCCAGTCGTGGCTGCAGTTTGGCCATCTGTGCTTCGCATTTTTCAATATTCTTGCGAATCGGACGACTTAGTTCCCGCTGGCGAGCAGCTTCCTTACGTTGTGCTTCCTTGTCCAGTTTGGAAATGGTGGGTTTGACTTCTACTTGGGATTTCACCGGTTCTGCTGGCTTCTGTCCATTTTTGATCATTTCAATACGGGCTTGGCGTAACCAGTCAGCATAGGCGGTGAGATCGCCGTCAAATTCTCGGCATTGACCATTATGTACCAGTAGCAGTTCGTCACAGACACTGGCGATGAGCTGACGTTCATGCGAAACCAGAACCACCGCGCCTTGGAAATCTTGCAAGGCCATGGTCAGTGCATGACGCATATCGAGGTCTAAATGGTTGGTCGGCTCATCCAGAATCAGTACATTCGGACGCTGCCAAACAATCAGCGCTAGGGCCAAACGTGCACGTTCACCACCCGAAAAACTTTCACTCGGCGTATCCATACGTTCGCCACTAAAACCGAAACTACCCAAGAAAGAACGCAGGCTGGCTTCACTGATTTTTTTATCGGCAATACGTGCCAGCTGTAACATCGGACTGGCATTACCATCCAGTGCATCCATCTGATGCTGGGCAAAATAACCAATATTCAGTAGCTCTGAATCTTTACGCAGGCCCTGAATCAGTTTCAGGTCACCGACCAGCGATTTAATCAGCGTGGATTTACCTGCACCATTCATCCCGAGTAACCCAATCCGGCTGTTGGGCGTGATCTGTAAATTTACATTGGTCACAATCAGCTTGTCGCCATAACCAATATCGGCATGTTCCAGTTGCAATAACGGCGAACTCATTTTGGTCGGTTCGCGGAAACTGAAAGTAAATGGTGTATCGACATGGGCAGCAGATAGTTCCTGCATACGTTCCAGCTGTTTGATCCGGCTCTGTGCCTGTTTGGCTTTGGTCGCTTGTGCTTTAAAACGGTCAATATATTTTTGCAGATGCGCGCGGGTTTCCAGCTGCTTTTCATACGCCTGTTGCTGCTGCGCCAGACGTTCACTACGGGTACGCTCGAAAGTCGAATAGTTACCGGTATATAAAATCAGTTCCTGATTTTCGATATGTAAAATGTGATCGGTAATCGCATCGAGGAAGTCCCGGTCATGCGAAATCAGTACCAGCGTACCTTCATAGGCTTTCAGCCAGTCTTCGAGCCAGAGAATTGCGTCCAAGTCCAGATGGTTGGTTGGTTCATCGAGGAGCAGTAAGTCTGATCGGCTCATCAGGGTACGTGCCAGATTCAAACGCATACGCCAGCCACCGGAAAAACTTGAAACATCCAGCTGTGATTGATGTTCAAAGAAGCCCAGACCAGCCATCAGTTGTGAAGCTTTGGCAGGAGCAGAATAACCTGAAATTTCATCAAAACGGCCATATAAATGAGCCAGTTCTGCATCATCCAGTTGATCCGGTTGATCGAGTTTCTGCTGAATATCCCAGTATTCTTCATCGCCCGACAAGACGAAATCAATGGCTTTCATATTCAGTGCTTTGATTTCCTGAGCCATATGCGCTACGGTCCATACCGCAGGTCGGGTCAGCGAACCGGTGTCCGATTCCATGCCGCCGAGCAAGGCTGAAAACAGGGTTGATTTTCCAGCACCATTGACACCGGTTAGGCCAATTTTCCATCCTGGGTGTAACTGCATCGACGCTTTTTGAAATAAAACACGTCCACCGCGACGTATAGATAACTGGTCTAACTGAATCATTGAGAAATCAAAGCTAAGAAATAAGATGCGCCTATTCTAAAGGAAAGCCCTGTGAAAATGAAAAATCTTACCGTTTTTGCTGAAATGAGTGTGCTTTTCACCTCTGTCAATTGATCTAGGGTGGACGCATAAGTTGAGTAAAAACTCTATTTTATGCATGAACAGTGGTTTATAGTTCAGGCTGATGGAGCAAAAAATATCATAGAGTCAAATAAAAATGAAAAAGGGATGTTTAATTTTATCGGCACTGGGCATTTTGGTGTCGACTTCAACTCAAGCCAGAGTGAATGTCTGTGTTTTTGATTTACTGGGGAAATCTGGTGAGTCTTACAAACTGCTGGAGGAATGGGCGCTGGCAGCAAAAGGCTGGGGTGCCGAAATTCAGCTAAGCGCTTATCAGGATGAAGCCAAGGTCGATCAGGACGTCAAAGCCGGAAAATGTGATGCCTTCTATATGACCTCAATGCGTGCCCGGGCTTATAACAAATTTGCTGGATCGATTGATGCAATTGGCGGCGTGCCGAATAATGACATTGCCATGAAAGCCATCAGCTATGTACTGGATAAACGCAATAGCAAACGCCTGATCACCCAGATTGGCAAAGAAAAATTCGAAGTGGCGGGTATTGGTCAGATTGGCCCAGCCTATATTTTTGTTCGTGATCGTACTCTAAATAAACTGGAACAGGTCAAAGGCAAGAAATTTGCCGTGCTGCATTATGACTATGCGCAAAAAATCATGGTCGACCGGATTGAAGCAGTACCGGTCATGTCGGAAATTTCCAATTTTATTCGCAAGTTTAATCAGGGCGAAGTGGATATTGTCGCTGCACCGGCTTATGCATTTAAACCGCTAGAATTACAGAAAGGACTAGGCCGTCAAGGCGCAATGATTAATTTTCCGGTGATTAATGTCACTGCTGATCTGATTATTCGTCAGGAAAAGTTCCCGGCAAGCTTTGCCGCACAATCCCGAAACTGGTTTGTGAAACAGTTACCGCGCAGCTTTGCCATGGTCAAGCGCATGGAAGCTGAGATTCCAAGCAAATATATTCTGAATCTAAGCCGTGAAGATCGTGTGGCCTACCAAAAGATTCTGCGTGATGGGCGGATCGATTTAACCAAACAGGGGATTTATGATCAGGGCATGATGAACGTATTGAAACGCGCGCGTTGTACGGTAGAAAGAACCAATTTTGAATGTTCGATTGGTGGCGAATAAATCTGAAATCATGTATATCTTTGTAACTATATCTGGGTAAATGTAATTATAAGAAAGCAGTTTTAAATATTAAGATATTGATATTTAAATATATATTTAAAAATAACTTAGGCAATGATTGCTGATTTATCTTTATAGGCCAAAATGCCGGTTTTAAATGGAGTAAATGCTCTATTTTTTTTAATTAAACTTGCTTAATATTTGTCCCGTGTACGGACACTCAGCGAATAACAAGATTTCAAAGGATAACTACAATGAAAAAAACACTCTTATCATTGGCTGCATTCTCTGCATTTGGTTTTGCAAGTGCGGCGCATGCAGAAAAAGTCGATATCTGTGTGTTTGACTTACTGGGTAAATCCGGTGAGTCTTTCCAGATGGCGCAAGAATGGGCACTGGCTGCAAAAGGCTGGGGCGCAGAAATTAATCTGATTGCCCGTCAGGATGAAGCGGTTGCCGACAATGACTTCAAGGCCGGTAAATGTGATGGCGTGTTTATGACCGCCATGCGTGCCCGTCAATACAATAAATTTGCCGGTTCTATTGATGCACTGGGTGGTGCACCAAGTAATGCCATTGCCCAGCGTGCGATCAGTTTTGCTCTCGACAAACGTAATGCAGCGAAAATGGTCAGTAATATGGGCGGCAAAAAATATGAAATTGCCGGTATTTCCCCGCTGGGTTCGGCATTTATTTTCGTGCGTGATAAGAATATCAATTCGATTGAAAAAGCCGCAGGGAAGAAATTCGCCGTACTCGGCTATGACGATGCCCAGAAAATTATGGTTCAGCGCGTCGGTGCGCAGGCAGTGATCTCCGATGTTTCCAACTTTGTCGCCAAATTTAATAATGGTCAGGTGGATATGGTCGGTGCGCCTGCTTATGCCTACAAGCCATTAGAAATCTATAAAGGTCTGGGTAATAACGGCGCAATGTTTAATTTCCCGGTACTGCATGTGACTTCTGATTTTGTGATTCGTCCGGAAAAGTTCCCCGCAGGTTTTGGACAGAAATCGCGTGACTGGTTTATCAAAAACCTGCCAAAGAGCATGGCCATGATCAAACGTCTGGAAGCCGGTATTCCGTCGAAATATAAAATGAACCTGAACGTTGAAGATAAAACCAAGTATCAGAAAATGTTACGTGATGGCCGGATGGACATGACCAAACGTGGAATCTATGATGCCAGCATGATGTCGGTCTTAAAACGTGCCCGTTGTTCTGTCGATAAGGCCAACTTTGAATGTTCAATGGCTGGCGAATAATCTGATTTTTAAAGCAAAAAGCTTAGAGTGATCTAGGCTTTTTTTATGGCTGAACCAGGTCAGATCTGCCATTGTGCAGCGAATAAAATAGCTTAAGCTTAATCTAAATATTAAATTCAAATGTTTCATATAAAAAACAATCACATGTGACTAAAACTTCAATAACAAAAACAAGCGATAAGGAAATGAGGATGATGCATAGAGGATGGAAAGTACTGGCATTGGCTACAGCGACACTGGCTGTTTCAGGTCTGGCGCAAGCCAAACAGGTGATTTGCGTATTTGATCTGGTCGGTAAAAACGGTGATGTCTATAGTGTGATGAAAGACTATCAGTTGGCGGCCAAAAACTGGGGGGCAGATATCGAATTGCGGGTGAATACCAATGAAGCCGTGGTCGCAGAAGATTTTAAAGCCGGAAAATGTGACGGGATCAGTGTCACTGGTATGCGTGGCCGTCAATTTAACAAGTTTACCGGATCGCTGGATGCAATCGGGGCTATCACCGATCTGAATCTGGCGGTTAAAGTCATGCAGGGCCTGGCCAGTCCCACCTTCGCCAAACAAATGCTGCAAGGTAAATATGAAATTGTTGGAGTGATTCCGGTAGGTGATGCTTTTCTGTTAGTGAACGACCGCAGTATTAATACCGTTGCCAAAGCAGCCGGCAAGAAAATTGCGGTACTAAGCCATGACGAAGCACAAAAAATCATGGTACAGCAGGTTGGTGCACAAGCAGTGAGTGCCGAAATCAGCAATTTTGCCAGTATGTTTAACAATGGTCAGGTGGATATTATCGGTGCACCAGCTGCAGCATTTAAGCCTTTAGAATTACATAAAGGTTTGGGTAACAAAGGTGCGATTGTGAATTATCCGGTATTGCAGGTCACAGGCAATATCATTATCCGTCCAGATAAATTCCCGGCAGGATACGGGCAAAAATCACGTGAATGGGTCAAGAGCCAGTTACCACGTGCCTTTGGTATTTTGGGTAAAATGAAAGTAGATATTCCATCGAAATACTGGATGGATATTCCTGCGGCAGATAAACCAGGTTATCAGAAAATGATGCGGGATTCCCGAATTGACCTGACCAAACGCGGCGTTTATGACAAACGCATGATGAAATTGCTGTGGCAATTCCGCTGCAAACAGAATCCGACAAATTTTGAATGTGCCTTACAGGATGAGAACTACAAATAATCCTGATAAAATTACTCTGATTTGACTTTTAATCTGTAGAGACTGACCATATATTGAGTGTGCTATACTTAAATATGGTCTTTTCTTTTTAAAGACATTCCATTCAACAGAGGAATCCGCCATGAATGCCCAAGCGCTTGTGCTCACCGACAATGCCGCAAATAAAGTACGCCAGTTGCGTGACAGTGAAGGTAACCAAGACTTAATGCTCCGTGTCTATGTGACCGGTGGCGGCTGTTCAGGTTTCTCTTATGGCTTTAATTTTGCAGAAAGCCAGAATGAAGATGATGCAGAATTTGCCAATGGCGATGTTAAAGTCCTGGTCGATTCATTGAGTTATCAATATCTGGTCGGTTCGGTGGTAGATTATTTAGAAGGTCTGGAAGGTTCACGTTTTGTGGTACAAAACCCGAATGCGACCACGACCTGTGGTTGTGGATCTTCATTCTCGATCTAAATCCATGCACAAAAAAAAGTCCTCTCAATGAGGACTTTTTTATATCTGGAAGAACGTTTAGCTATCCAGTTTTACCGCTTCAAGCAGGTCAAAGATCACGGTAGTGACATCCTGACTCAACTCGCGGTTATTGAAAATTTCATAGGCGCTAATGGTAATGTCGGTATCGCTTGGCAACAGACGCTGTTCTTCTTCGATCAGGTCATTGATCGGTAATAAGGTCTGTTTGATTTCCAGATGCAGAATATCTTTATATTCCAGATTTTCATCGTCGAGTTCAATCAGTTGTTCATTGAAATAAGGCAGCAAAATCGAATGAAGATAGGGTTGGATGTCCTCGATATCAAAGATTTCGATATCACGGGTTTCATCAATCGTACTAATGTGGTCATTTACTTCAATTAAAATATGGTAGTAACTCACACGAATCTCCAAAGATGGCCTGAACAATGTAGCCAATCACAATAACATGAAATCAGAATAGAGTGTTTTTTATAATACTTATACACTTAAATTAATTAGGGAATTCAAGCTGATCACTTAACGGTTATAAAGCAAGGTCTTGTCTGCAGGTCGCAGCTGGAAGTGTTGCAGATTCTGTTTACCCAGCACCGGATACATCAGTGCTTCCGGGTCATTATGGTGATACAGCCCCAAGGCATGTCCGAGTTCATGTGCCAGAGTCAGACGGAGATCATCTTCTGCATCAAACTGATAGACATGAATTTGATCACCCATAAACACGCCTTTATGAAATTCGCGGGCAGGGAAACGCTGTTGGGCTTGAATGATATTCTGCTGATGGTTTTGCAGACCATGTTGATGCATGGAAACATTCATATTAAAGGAACTTTGCTGTTCCTGAAGGTACTGAAGTTCCCGTTGAAAACTTTCCGATTTGCGCTGTAAAGCCAAAACCTCATATTCAATCTGCTCATGTTCATAAGCAGATAAATTTGGCTGACGGCGTCGTTGCTGTAAGGCCTGAAATTCACTATTCATCTGATCTCTTTGCTGGATCAGGCGTTGCTGCTGACTTTCCAGATGCTGATGGGATGCTTCCAGATTTTTGACCTGACGTTGATACTTGGCGTCATCTGCCAGCAACTGTTTTTCGACTTTCTTCAAGGCATCATAGTCTTGCTGGCGTTGATCATAGATCAGGTGAATACTCAGCCTGGCATTTTCATCATAGACCATCAAATCATCACGATTGCTTCCCTGATGCCAGATTTCGATCGCTTCCTTGCTCAGTTGAATGACTTGATCTTTACTTAGTCCAAAGCCTGAATCGACCTGATCAATTCGGAAACGTAAGCGTGTATCGAAAGGATGCGTCAAGCGATCAGCCAGCGAGTTATAGCGCAGTTGAGGATGGGTTTGGGCCTGCATATGTAGATAGGCAGACATGATCAATCCCACTACGAGCAGACAGAGCAGAAGACGCATATTTTTTATTTAAATGTCTATTTTTTAAAAATATAGCTTAATTTTAATGCCTTTCCCATGCTTATTTGCATCATCCTTCAGCTTTTGGATAAAGCCCTAATTCGGCCAAAGCCTGCTGCAAAATTTCAAGGCGGATCGCCGGATCTATACCATTTTGCATCTGCATATTCAGTGAAAATGCCACGATTTCAGCCTGCGGTGTTTCAACCCAGCCGGTGAGCCAGCCGACTTGCGGTTCCACATCCATGCCCCAACCGGATTTGACATATAGTCGATAAGCTTTCCGCTCCTGTAAAAATAACATGGCTTTGACTTGTTGCTGGACTTGAGGATCAAAGGCCAGTTGCTCTCGGGCCAACGCAGAAACAAATTGGACTTCCTGTTTTGGAGTAACTTTCAAAGGGCCTACCAACCAGAAGTTATCGACTTGTTGACCAATCTGCTGATTACCAAATTGGATGCGTTGTACTTCCTGTTGCATCAATTCAAGGCCAATGCGACGTGCCAGTTCCTGATACACGGGTACAGCAGAAGCTTGCATGGCTTCGCCGAGAGTCATGTCTTTTTCCCAGGCTGCAAAACTGCGTTTCTTGCCATCCCATTTAAAAATTTCATTGGTTGTGGCTTTGCCATGTTGCAGGCCAATCAGGGCATTGAGCATTTTAAAAGTAGAGGCGGGAACATATTCGGTATCTGCACGGCTTAAATCATTACCATAAACCTGTATCTGTTGACCACGCTGAATCACTAGAACACCCGCGCTTTGCGCCTGATCAAATAATTGGGCAATGGCTTGAGTCGATTGAGTCGAAGTGCTTTGAGATAGGAGAGATGAAACGGGCAGGCTACACGCTGTCAGGCCCAAGCAACTAAGTAAAGGCAGCAAAATTAGAATTTTCATGGGTTCAGGGTATTTTAATGTTGGATTTAACTTAAACAGCTTTTCCTGAAAATACGATCAAATTTTAGTAATTTTTATTTTATTCTTTTAAGTCGAGACATAAAAAAACCGCGCTTTCGCGCGGTTTTTTCAGTTAAAGCGACAAATTATTTTTTGTCATCTTTCACTTCAGTGAACTCAGCATCTACAACGCCGTCGTCCGCTTTTTGAGATTGACCTTCGCCGCCTTGGAATGCATTCGGGTCAAAACCTTGCGCACCGCCTTGGCCTTGAGCAGCTTCATATGCACGTTGTGTAATTGGCATGATGATATTTTGCAGCGCTTCAGTTTTCGCTTTGATTTCTTCAACGTCATTTTCTTTAGTTGCAGCTTCAAGCTCAGAAACCGCCGTTTCAACAGCAGTTTTTTCGTCAGCTGTTACTTGTTCACCAAGATCTTTCACTGCTTTTTGTGAAGAAGCAACTAAAGCATCCGCTTCGTTACGAGCTTTTGCAAGCTCTTCAAACTTACGGTCTTCTTCAGCATTTGCTTCAGCATCTTTGATCATTGCTTCGATTTCAGCATCAGACAAACCTGAGTTTGCTTTAATCTGGATCGATTGCTCTTTACCAGTGCTCTTGTCTTTCGCAGATACTTTCAAGATACCATCAGCATTGATGTCGAAAGATACTTCAATTTGTGGCACACCACGTGGCGCAGGTGGAATGTCACCTAACTGGAAGTTACCCAACAGTTTGTTTTGCTGCGCCATTTTACGTTCACCTTGGTAAACTGAAATGTCTACAGCAGGCTGGTTGTCCGCAGCAGTTGAGAATACTTGAGATTTCTTCGCAGGAATCGTGGTGTTTTTCTCGATGATTGCAGTCAACACGCCGCCCATGGTTTCAATACCAAGTGTCAACGGAGTTACGTCAAGTAGAAGTACGTCAGTTTTGTCACCTGAAAGTACCGCACCTTGAATCGCAGCACCCATGGCGACTGCTTCGTCAGGGTTTACGTCTTTACGTGGCTCTTTACCGAAGAACTCTTGAACCTTCTGTTGAACCATTGGCATACGTGATTGACCACCCACTAGGATCACGTCAGAGATGTCAGAAGTCGAAAGACCAGCATCTTTAAGCGCAATACGGCAAGGCTCAATGGTACGCGCAACCAGGTCAGCAACCAGACCTTCTAATTTTGCACGTGTTACGTTGATCACTAAGTGTTTAGGACCAGTCGCATCAGCAGTGATGTATGGAAGGTTGATTTCAGTTGCATTTGAAGATGAAAGTTCGATCTTCGCTTTCTCAGCAGCTTCTTTTAAACGCTGTAACGCCAGTGGATCTTGTTTCAGGTTAAAGTTTTGTTCTTTCTTGAACTCTTCAACCAGGAACTCGATTAACGCGTTATCGAAGTCTTCACCACCTAGGAATGTGTCACCGTTAGTCGACAATACTTCGATTTGCTGGTCACCATCAAGGTCAGCAATTTCAATGATTGAAACGTCGAAAGTACCACCACCCAAGTCATAAACCGCGATTTTACGATCGCCTTCTTTCTTGTCCATACCAAACGCAAGTGCCGCAGCAGTTGGCTCGTTGATGATACGTTTAACTTCTAAACCTGCAATTTTACCTGCATCTTTAGTTGCTTGACGCTGTGCATCGTTGAAGTAAGCAGGAACAGTAATAACAGCTTCAGTTACGGTTTCGCCCAGGTAATCTTCAGCAGTTTTCTTCATCTTTTTCAAGATTTCAGCAGAAACCTGTTGTGGCGCCAATTTTTTGTCGTTGACATCAACCCAAGCATCACCGTTGTCAGCTTTGATGATTTTGTAAGGAACCAGACCGATATCTTTTTGTACCGCTTGGTCTTCATAACGACGACCGATCAAACGTTTGATCGCGAACAATGTATTTTTCGGATTCGTTACTGCTTGACGCTTTGCAGATTGACCTACCAGAATTTCGCCATCTTTATAGGCAATAATAGATGGAGTGGTACGCGCGCCTTCAGCGTTTTCGATTACTTTAACTTTGTCGCCTTCAAGTACTGCAACACATGAGTTTGTAGTACCTAAGTCAATACCAATGATTTTAGCCATTTGGATGTTTCCTCTAAAATTTTTTTGTGATTTACACTTGTTATCCGATATGAGAGCCGTTCGATTTTTTTCAAGTAAAATTTTTGAAAAATTTCACAAACTCCCGAATTTATTTGGCTTAAGCGCCGACCATCACCATGGCAGGACGCAATAAGCGACTGTTAAGCGTGTAGCCTTTTTGCAAAACAGTCCCAATTTCATTTGCTTTGGCATTTGGATCAATCCCGACTGCCTGATGCAGGTCAGCATTGAAACCGTTGTTGGTATCCACTGCCACAACCCCAAATTTCTCCAAGGTATGCAATAAAGATTTAAGGGTCAGTTCAACACCTTCACGCAATGGTGTTTGCTCTTCACCTGCAGCCACAATGGCACGTTCCAGATTGTCGACTGTTTCTAGAAGCTCTTTAGAGAACTTTTCCAGAACTGTATCTTTATGCTTTTCAGATTCACGCTGAATACGTTCAACACTCTTTTGTGCTTCATAAACTGCATTGGCGGTACGGGCTTTTTCTAACTTCAAGTCACCTTCAAGCTGCGCAATCTGCTCTTGTAAAGACTCAACGGAAACTTCAGCCTGCTCGGTTTCAGCTTGAGTTTGCGCTGTATCTTGTTCCGCTTGCTCTTGCTCAAGTTGTTGAGCTTGCTCGTTTTGCTCAGTCGCCATTGATTTACTCCGTTTAAATGGGTTCTTAAACATGTACAGTCCTTAGGCCTCAGTGTTCACTGCGTTTATGCTGAACTGCCATGGTTGTGAAGTTCTTGATTACCTAAAGAAATCGGGGCAGGGTGTAAAAATTCAAGCGTCGACCCAGATTAAATTTAAGATTTATACAAAATACTGAATCCAGCGGATAGCAGAACAAGCTATTCAGAACACAACAGCAGGATAGGATGAGAATAAAATACACGGACATCAGCAGCGATGAATCCGAATTTTGAACTGAATAGATTTAATTAGCGACTAAATCTAAGAATTAAGTATTTGAAAATAAATATAAAAAATGAATAATCGTATTTTTGAATCAAATTAATAATTTTAATCCGTTTTAAGTATTGGTAAAAAAATTGCATCATACTTCTATTAACAGCGACCTTGTTCAGAGGAGAGAGCCGAACCGGGTTGCTGTTGCCCTATTTTAGAGTTGCTTTTTTCAAGATGAGTATCCCCAAAACTCAGCTTTTTTTTGCCTGTTTATTTATTAGACATAAAAACGATTAATATCTAAGCAATAAAGTCTTTCACAATAGATGAACTTTTGATTAATATTTATTCCAGATTCTATCGCTGTAGTTTCTTCTTATTTTGAAATGTGTTTTCGTGGCTTATCCTGTTCTCTAGATAAGCCTTTTTTTGTCCAGAATTTACCTTTTTTGAATTTGTTGGAATCAGTCGTCTCTATTTTAGCGGTTTGTAAGATAAAACTTACAGCTTGGATAGTGAATGTCCGCTTCATGAGAGCAAGTTGATTCGATAGGATAATTTATATAGAGAATAGGATGTTCTGGTTGAATTGCTGAGAAGCATAAGCGAAGTGGAAGTTCGTTTAACATAACCCTCTGCAAAGGCCCTAAAGAAATTTTCTTTAGGGCCTTTGTCTATCTGGCAGCTATCTTTTTCCATTTAAAAAGCCCAGTCTGGGCTTTTAATACAGAAAATGATTCAAGTCTTAATCGCGACGATCGCGTGAACGTTGTTCTTGATGACGTCGGTTGTCATTCCAGCGTTGATTAGAACGATTTTGCTGGACTTTTTTACTGCGTTGATCTGTTACACGTTTACGCTCCAGATCCTGACGACGTTTACGTTCTGCCTCTGCCTGTTTTTGCCGTTGCGTCATGATATTTTTACGTTGCTGTTCATGGCGCTGTCGTTCCAGTTGGCTTTTACGTCGATCCAGCTCTAACTGTCTTTTACGATCCTGCTCCCAATTGCGACGTTGTAATTCCTGTTTACGTCGATCCAGTTCAATGCGTTTGCGTTGCTGTTCATATTCCCAACGTTGCCGCTCATAGCGACGATCTTGTTCATAACGCCGGTCCAGTTCATAGCGACGGTCATAACGCTGATCATAGCGGCCATCATAATAGCCACCATCTTCAGGAAATGCGACGCAGCCTACAGCTAAAAATGCAGTCGCCAAAGACAAAGCTATAATTTTGTTAGCCATAGGCATCCTCCCGATTTGCAATAAAAAATATACTTAAGCTTGCAAAAGTACGTCAAAAATAACCTTTAAACGGTCAACGACATCTTTTATAAATGAGGGTAACGTATCGGGTAGAAGCTATATGTACATTGATATTAAGACTTATATAAGAATATGGTCACTGAAACGCTAATCGTGTAGAAACTATGAAGAATTAAGAGAATAAGGACTAAAATTAATGACTGTGAATCCTCCGGTTCTGAAAAGTGTAATGGAAAAAGGACAAGGGACGGCAGCGCGTATGCTGGACCGCTTACCTGGCATTGCACAGGAAGCATTGGTCAAGGCCTTGGATTATCCTCATGTCTATCCTGATTTAGATCCATTGGTTAAATGCCTGATGGCCATCCAGATAAAACAGGGGCATAGCAGTTTTATCAGTGAGGATCTGGCACATTCGCGCACATTGTTTGATGCACGTATGAAAGCCATCCAGGCTAGACCGACTGCAGTCAAATTTATTGAAGAACTCCGCCTCCCTCTACAGAGTGGCAGCATCTTTGCCCGGCATTATCATCCAGCTCCGCAGAAGAAGTTACCGATGGTGATTTTTTATCATGGCGGTGCATTTATGGTGGGCGGGCTGGATAGCCATGATGAATTCTGTCGCTTGCTGGCAGTGCATGCCAAAGTACAGGTGTTAAGTGTGGCTTATCCGCTGACGCCTGAATTTAGCCCCTTGCAGATGGTACAGGTTTGTGAAGATGCCTTGGCTTGGGCACATCAGCATAGTAAGCAACTAAAAATCTATAAAAACCGTATTGCCGTGGCAGGGGACAGTGCCGGAGGAAATCTGGCTACTGTCGTGGCACAGCGCAGTGCAGGTAAATCTTATGCCGCACGAGCACAGCTTTTGCTTTATCCGGCTGTCGACTTTAAAAGTCGCCATCCTTCTTTTTATGCCTATAAAGATGGGCTGGTACTTTCGGAGCAGGATATTGATCTGGTGACCTTCATGTATGCCCAAACCCATCAGATTGAACTGGATGATCCGCTGATTTCACCTACTTATGGTGAATTGCGGAATTTACCGCCAAGTTATGTAATTACCGCACGCCATGATGTCCTGCATGATGAAGGTTCAATCTATGCGCATAAACTACGCCAAAATGGCGTGAGTGTTCATTATCATGAATATACCGATCAGGCACATGGTTTTATCAACCTGACGCCGATCTCTCGCCGTGCCAAAAAATATGTGATTGAGATCAGCAAAAACTTCCGCAAATTCTGGGACAAAAATAGTTAAATCCAAGGCGCGAGCGCAAAAGGTGTTTCTCATGAAACACCTTTTTTATAGCTAAGTTTTTATCAGTTCTTATACTTTGCTGCTGATCTGGGCTTCAGGAAAGATCAGATTGAATTTGGGGACATAAAAGCTTTGCAGCAATTTGGCTTTGGAAAAGTCTGGAAATATATTCTCGGCATCTTGCCATTCTACTTGCGAGAGTTTAGAAAGATGACCGCGGAACTGTGGACTAAACTGAAAACGCTGGCCTTTCCAGGCTTGCTGAATCTTCAGCATAGATGCTGGAATATGATGACTATTAATGTAGAACTGGCGCGCGGATTTGGTTTTCTTCAATCGAATCGCCATATGCTGATTCTGGTGCTGAATCTGACACAGTACTTCCTGATCCTTTTTCTGCCATTCAAACTGTGCATGTTCTTTGGGAATGCCCCATAAATGCTGACCGTGTACCACAGACTCATGGGTAGACACATAAATTTTAGGAATCGAGCTGAGGCGTCGTTTACTAATTAAAGGATGATCCAGAATCAGTAACTCATCATAAGGGCCAATCGGCGAAGCGTGATAACGCACCAATAAGACTTGGACCATACGACCCAGCGGAGAAGGCGCAATACGGAACTGTTTTGCTTGCTCAATAAAGCTTGGGGTCAGCCAATAATTCAGAATAAAACCCTCACCCTGCAAACGCCAAGGTGGAAACTGGTGGATATTTTGCTCCTGTAATAATGCATGCTTCATTCTTATTCTCTTGTCTTTAGTCGGCAGGTCACTGCATTATGAGTTATAAAAGATTAATATATAGTCATTCACAACCATTACTTCTAAGTAGATGAGTTAATAAATGTTAAAGAAATCATTATGTGTCATCGCACTTGCTGCGGTCAGTCTGCCAAGCTTTGCTGCCAATACGATTATTGAGATGAAGACTTCATCTGGAAATATTGAAATTGAACTTTTCAATGACAAAGCCCCAATCTCGGCAAAGAACTTCGAAAGCTATGTAAAGAGCAACTTCTATAAGGACACGATTTTTCACCGTGTCATTCCCGGCTTTATGGTGCAGGGTGGTGGCTTTGATGTAAACATGAAAGAAAAAGCCAATAATAAAGCACCCATTAAAAATGAATCATCGAATGGTCTGCAAAATAAACGCGGTACTTTAGCCATGGCCCGTACCAATCAGCCGGATTCTGCCCGAGCACAATTCTTTGTAAACCTGGTCGATAATGATTTCCTGGATCGTTCTGCTAGAAATGCCGGCTATGCGGTATTTGGTAAGGTCACTAAAGGCATGGATATCGTCGATCAGATTGCCAAAGTACCGACCCGAAACTATGGAATGCATCAAAATGTGCCGGTGAACCCTGTAAAAATCACCAGTGTGACGATTAAAGCACCAGTCGTAAAAAATTAGGCATAGAATAAAGCAGAAATATTTAATTTATATTTCTGTTTTAAAAATATGTACTTATGTAATGAATTGTATGGAATTGAACCAATTTGGTGCATAAAAATAAAACACTCGTGATTCCTGTGCGTTAAAAGCGCTTGCACGTGTAAGAAATTGCCCTATAATGAGCACATACCGACGAGATAGACGGAAACGAACGAAGCAGAATGGCGGAGTTGTTGAGTTTATCGAAGTCCAGCTTCTGGCACTGACGAGGTGTTAGAAAGATCATTAAGAGATTATGAAGAACAACTTGTGTGGATTTTTACTGGTTGATTGATCGAAATTATTTTCATTGATTGATGGTAGAAATTACTCGAAGTTTATTTGAGAAATATTTGTCAGAAAATT